>CANRMJ010000075.1 GCA_947631705.1 uncultured Clostridia bacterium | reverse complement strand
GCTTGACATTTACTTTGCGGAACGCCTGCCCGAATAGCGAAAATCTCCGTCTCTGTCAAGGGTAAAATGAACGGCTGCAAACAGCCGCCCTTGACATCACCGCATATTTTCGCTAATATCAAATTAAGGTGTGTAAGCCGCTGAGCGCCTCACACATCTACATCCAATTTTGATTTTATGCCTTTCTTCTGTGTTTACACAAAATTTGAAATAGAGCCAAAATATATTTTAATTAGTGCTTTGCTGCCTTATGATTAGCTAAAGTCTTTCCAGCTTTAGACTTGGAACTTTTAGATGATGATTTTGTGGCAAGTGTTTTTCCTGCCTTTCCAACTTTTCCACCGTGATGAACTGCCATTATTTTGTTACCTCCTTATGACTATTGTTTATGTATGAAATTGCTTTATTATTGATGTGAAATGTTTGATTAATTCCGATTTCTTTACGAATCTTTTTTAATATTTTTTCACAATAATATACAGTGTTTTCTTTACTTAATTCACATTCTTCGTTTAGAGTTAAAATATCCCATATTAAGCTTGATTTGAATGTTAAACACATTTTGCTGTAATTTTCTACTATATAAGAATTTAATCTGCTGTTATCAGTTTTTTCAACACGATTCATTTCAGAAAGTAAAGATATGATAATCGTAGATAATTCACCATATAGATCCCGATTATAATTATACAAAGTGTTTCTTTCAGATGATTTTTGATTTATACGATTAATTGTTATAGGTATTAGAATAAGTGTAATAATACCACTTACAATACCGGATAAAGGGGTACGTATATCTTCTGGAAGAGATAAATATATTATCATTGTAGGAATGAGAATTATAAGTGCGAGTGAAATCCAGTACATTATCATAAATCTATCCATAAATTCATCGATTCTATCTAATGCTTTTCTAAATTTAGAATGAGAGTAATAATAACTCTTTTTTGTGTTATTTTGATTGCACATTAATAACTCCTTTCATAAAAAATAGCCAGCAGGATGATCTGCTGGCTTTACAATTTATTTCGATTTGCTTACAGGGATGCGAAATGCTCGCTTACCATAATTTTTTGCATAATATGTTACGCCCTTGATGGTAATACTTGTTCTGTAAACAAACTGACCAGCATCTTTATTGGTCATACGAATTTACCTATTCCTTTCCCAACGGCGTCACAAATCACCTCTTGACGAAATGATTTAGATGTGGTAACATAACTAATGTAGTGGGTAGTATGTCGGGTTTCAACCGTTGTATTAACCCTAAGCAGTAGTTGCAGCTACTGCTTTTTTTATTGCCAATTGCGTTTATATGCAATTTCAGCAGCTTGATGAGAAACTTTGCATTTATTCGCTATTTCTTCTATGTTCATAAACATTGTTTGAGATTTCGGAATTAATAGAAAACTTGCAAATGTATTAGCCTGCCATTCGGGGTCTCTATATAACGGCACGCTACCATTTGTTCGTGCAAAAGAAAATCCGTTTCGATGTATGAAGTAATGGCCTATTTCGTGAGCAATTGTAAAACGATCCCTTCCTACTCCATTACAGGCATTTTCATATACACTTTTTAGAACTTTAATGATATTATTAGTAGGATCATAATAAGCATAAGCATTTTCGGGAAGTTCGTCGACATATTCGTAATTAAAGGTGTTATCAAACGAAGGAATTACTAACTCCATAAACCTAATTATATCAAAGTAGCATCCAGTGATTCTAAACTTATTTCGTATTTCTAATGTAAGCAGTTCAATTTTATTTTTGCTAAGTGGCGGAGCAATAGGTGATGACACTAATTATCTTCCTCCTTGTTAAGAATTTTTATTAATTTATCAATTTGCTCTTGAGTAAGCCCATCAAATTTTCTTGCAAATACCAATCCTAAATCCTTATGCTCCTTAGATTGATTAGATAGACTGATATTTATGCTTTCAATAGTTGATTGATATGCTTGAATTAAGTTTTGTTGTTCATTTTTCGATATGTTATATATCGAAAATAAGGTGTCCATAAATTTTTTAGTGGGTTCTCTTTTTCCATTTTCAATAGCTGATAAATAAGCAGAAGTTATTCCTAACTTTGAGGCCATGTCTTTTAATATCTCATCATTGTTAATTCTAATTTTTCTTAATTCTTTTCCTAATAAAGTTAACATAACCATCTCTCCAATCGGCTATTCAAGCATAAACCAACATTGAATATCTTAAATATAACATGTGATTGAATTTTTGTCAATACTAAAAAGTAAAAAGACATCAACTTTTTTGTTGATGTCTTTTTACTGTATTATGAATAATGATATATTGTAAATAATAAAAATATTAGTAAAATTATACAGCCAGATTAAATTGATATGTATAATGCTGTAGTTGGTTTGACTTACTCCAGTTTGACCTTGTTAAATGTACTGTTCGTGCAGGACATATTACATTAACCATCTGACCGCCTACTGAACCGGCCTGCTTAGAAGTAAGGTCGCCGTTATAGCCCTGTTTAAGGTTAACACCAACTTCGCTTGCAGCCTCCATCTTGAATCTGTTGAGAGCTTCTTTAGCCTCGGGAACTACATTCTTATTGCTTGACATCTGAATACACCTCTTTTTCAATGAAAATTCTTTGCGCTTGCAATTATATTGTTAACGCTTATTATCATTTTAATATTGAAAAATTTTAGCAAAAAAAGTCCCGAATCTATAAAATTTAAAGTAAATCTATCTTTATACTTTCATAACCTTTCGAATATTAAGATATGAACGTGAATTGTTTGAAACTGATTTACATTTCTCATTAACTTTTTCTTTCAAAAATGGATAATAAGAAACAGCATTTATCAATTAAAAGCTCCATCAACAATTGAATTAAGATTATCTATAATAAATTGTTGTGCGTTTTTATTGTATGTAACAGCAAAATATCTGCCATATTGCCCAATTCGCTCTTCTTCAATCAAGCCCAAATCTTTGCCATTGTTAGTAACTTTTTTAATGTTTTTATTATTATTTGTAATAATTTCAAGCATATTGATACTTACAAGCCAATTTGTTATTGCCGTAACCTTGAGCTTTTTCATATTTTCAGGCTTAACAGCGTTAATTCTTTGGGCAATAATCGAAACTGTAATCGGAGCATCTGAAATTTCTATGCTATCCACATCAATACTATTAATATTAAAATCAATTTGCTTTGGTTTAGAGGATTTGTTTATGCCGCCATTAGAAATAACTTCGCCAAGTATATCTGATACGTAGAAAAGGCAGCGTGATATTTTCACATTATTGATGATATCATTTTCATTTATTTCTTCTTTAGTGAAAGGGTTAATGCCTTTGTCAAGATCATCTATATAATCCTTTGCGTGTGAAACTAAATTAATGTCCATATTGATACCTCGAATTCTTGTTTTAACTTTTTACAACAAAATGTTATCATATTTTTATAGCAATTACAATAGAGTCAATAGTTATTAACAATAAACTATTATAGGATTACAGTAGATTATTTACAAACCCACATTATTATTTTGAAAATATATTATGATAAATCGGGCGATTTTTTATAGTAGCTGTCCATAAAACTACCCGAAAGCTAACATATATGTTAATTTTTAATCATTTATTGTATCTTTTAATTTTTAAACTAAACGTTTTCTCTGCTACCGTTTATTTTAAATCTTTCTAATTGTAAATAATATTTATCGAAAATAGTAAATAACAAACTCCTTATTACTGATATAGTAACACTTTTTCTAATCGTATCGAAATCACAAAGAACATAGACCTCCTGCTGCGATTCGGGTGGCATGTTCGTGCAGTCCATGAAATTTATTAGAGAACACACAGAAAACAGGTTAGACATTTCCGTCTATGGGCAGGAAAGCAATGTTGACACTGGAAATGGCTAAAATGAATATGGCAATTCGCGGGATCAATGCCGACTTCGGTCAGTATCAGACAGGCACCATTTTCAACGACTTGCACTCCATATGCGGATATGTAGTTCTTCTTTGGTGAGTAATGCAAGATCAGGCAGATAGTATGTGCCTTGTATAGTGTAATGGATGATTGTCTTTTGATCGGCATGTCTGTTCATGTATTTCTCAAAATATCCGATAATTTAGAATTATTGAAATTTTATAATATAATAACAAAACATTTATATTTTAAATATAATAATTTATGTTCTTTTGATAATACATCACTCAAATATGGACATCTAAATCAATAAAAATACATTAATTCAAATCATTGACAAAATACCGTCCTTATGATAATTTTTAATTATAAAGTTATACATAATCAAGGAGGAAAAACTATGCCGGTACCTAAGTATTATGAGTTTTTTCCATATATTCTTGAATTCCTGTCAGATGATAATCATCACACAATGAAGGAAATAGCAGAATATTGTGCAACAGCTGCTAAATTAACTGAGAATGATAAAAGAGAAAAAACCATTTCAAGTGGCATGCCTGTTTATACAAATCGTGTGGCTTGGGCTCGTACATATCTGAGCAAAGCAGGGTTAATTGAACGAGTTGCGAGGTCTACTTATCATATAACCTCAACAGGTAAGAAAGCAGTTGAATGTGGTGTGCAAAAAGTAGATTTGCAGTATCTTCGTCAGTTTGAGTCTTTTAATGAATTTTTTAATTCTAAAACAACAGATAAAAATAAAACCGAAGTTATTATTGAAAAAGAAGGAAGCCCTCAAGAGCAAATTGAGTCTGCTATTAGTAAAATCAATTCATCGCTTTTAGATGATATAATGAGCGAAGTCTTAAAAATGTCACCATATGATTTTGAAAATCTCGTTGTCAGATTGCTTATAAAAATGGGATATGGAACACTTAAGCAAAATCCTGACGCTGTTACAAAAAAGACAAGCGATGAAGGCATTGACGGCGTAGTATCTGCCGACAAATTTGGTTTTGATTCAATATATATTCAGGCTAAAAAATGGCAGACGTCCTCAACTGTCGGCAGACCAGAAGTACAAAGATTTCTCGGCGCGTTAGCGGGTCAAGGGGCTACTAAAGGTATATTTATAACAACGGCTCATTTTTCTAAAGAAGCAATTGATTTTGCTAATAAGCAGCTCCATCAGAAGATAGTTTTAGTTGATGGGGAACAGCTTTCAAAATTAATGATCGAGTATGATTTTGGTGTTTCGACTGTTGAAAACTATGTAGTTAAACGAGTAGATTACGACTTTTTTAATAATGAGGTTTGATTATTAATATGGAAATGGTATTAATATATATATGAGAGAATATCATGGATAATATTATTTTAAGTTCTGAATATGAGAAATTACAAAATGAAATTGATAAATTACATAAAGAATTAACCGCAATGATAATGGAAAAGGATGAGTTGATTTATCATATATGTCCGAGTATAGAAAGTGACTATATGATTAAAATCGGAATGTTGGAATATAAAGCATTTGAAGTTCAATGCAATATACTGCGTATTAAAAGAAAAATTGAATTAATTCAGCAAAAATTTAACCGTCAGGAGGCAGTAATTCTGCCGTTAATTGAAGAACAGCTTGACAAAGAATATGCTGAATACGAAGCTAAGCTTAAAGAAAAGTTGAATTCAATCAATTACGCTATTGCATACTCTCAAGGCAAAGAATTATCCGTTGAAGATATTAAAGAGTTAAAAAGAATTTACCGTAAAATCGTTAAAAGACTTCATCCCGATATAAATCCCAATATTACCGAAACAAAGCATAAATTATTTTTGAACGCTGTTGCGGCATATAAAAACGGAGATCTGAAAACGCTAAAAAGTCTCGAAATTTTACTTAATGAAATCTCTGATAATATTGAAGATTACTTATCAATTGAGTATCTGAAAGGCAAAAGAGAATCACTCAAAAAGCATATTAACTCTTTGCTTTCTTATATAGAAAAAATAAAGAAATCCTTTCCGTACAATCAAAAAGAATTTCTTAAAGATGATATAGCGGTTGAAAAGAAACAGACAGAGCTTAATAACATAATTAAGCAATATAAGGAATTGTATAAGCATTATGAAGAAAAATTTAATGCTTTACTTGGTAATTGACATGGCGAATATAGTTAAAATTGATGACGGAAATATTGTTAATATTCTTCACGGCGGGATAGATATAGGCAAACCTTTTTCAAATACAATCTATCTTATTGATGCTCATATTGCCGGTACAATGTATATTGACAATATTGATAAATTGGAACCAAAACTCACCTTTGGTAAAAGGCTTAACTTTTTCCGTGAACCCGATAATGAATATGATAAACACGCAATAGTCATAAAAGATGATGAGGGCAGCAAATTAGGGTATGTACCAAGAAATAAAAATGAAATTCTCTCAAGATTAATGGATGCAGGAAAATTACTTTATGGTACGGTTTACGGAAAAGAAAAAATAGGAAATTGGCTGAAAATTACGATACAAATTTATCTTGATGATTAGGAGGTAAGTTATGCCGTTACTAATATTGATGTTGTTAATTTATGTTATAGTTGTGGTTTTAAAGGTACACTCTTTCAATAAGACTACATATCACAAAAGCACGAATAATTCCTTTTTCGGAACAATTCACGACATAGGAAAAAACGGTGAATATCAGATTTTTAAGCAGTTAAAATTTCTGGAGGAAAAAGGATGCAAGTTTTTATTCAATGTTTATCTTCCTAAAGACAATGATGAAACAACGGAAATAGATGTTTTGCTTATTGCTCCGAAGGGTGTTATTGTATTTGAAAGCAAGAATTACAGCGGTTGGATTTTTGGTAACGAGAAGTATAAAAACTGGACACAAACCTTGCCTCAAGGTAAAGGAAAAAGTCATAAAGAACACTTTTTTAATCCGATTATGCAAAACAATTTACACATCAAATATCTGAAAAATGTTATAGGTGAGGACTATCCTATACACTCAATCATTGCTTTTTCTGAAAGATGTACTTTAAAGGATATCACTGTATACAGTAAAGATATTCAAGTTGTTAAGAGAAATGATATTCACTCTGCTGTTGGTAAAATATTTAATCCCATTGAAAATCCTATTATTTCTGATTCCGATATTCAAAGATTATATGATTTGCTTTATCCTTATTCGCAGGTTAGTGAAGAAACAAAGCAAAAACATATACAAAATATAAAAGATAATCACGATAAATAATTCAAGGCAAGGCAAGTCGGCAAAAACTGAAAAAAGAAACAGCATAAAAATGCCGAAAAATATATTGAATAATTAAAGTGAGTATGAAAGGAATGAAAATGTCACGGTATATTGCTTTTGATGTTGAAACGCCGAATCGTTTTAACAATCGTATGAGCGCAATAGGTATCACGGTAATTGAAGACGGAATCATAACAAAAAAGCTCTATTCTCTCATCAATCCCGAAACGAGCTTTGATGACTTCAACACACAATTAACAGGAATAAGTGAGGAAATGGTACAGGACAAGCCCGCATTTCCGGAAATTTGGGAAAAAATTGAGCCTTTGATGAACAGCGGTGTTTTAGTTGCTCACAATGCGCCATTTGATATGAGCGTTCTCAAATGCTGTTTGATGGATTACGGCATAGCGTGGAAAACGCACGCATCATATCTCTGCACAGTGCGGATTGGCAGACGCTTACTTCCTAATATGAGCCATAAACTCAATTCAATGTGTGACTATTACGGTATTGAACTTGACCACCACCACGCAGGGAGTGACAGCCTCGCCTGTGCAAAAATCCTTTTGCAATACATACAAAGCGGAACGGATATAACGCAGTTCATCAGAACATATTCATTTTAACAACACAAACAAAAAACAAGTCTGCGATACGGGCGCCCTTAATAAAGAGGGCGCCCGATGGATGTTTTTGGGTTTAGAGGCTCTATTTCAAATTTTGTGTAAACACAGAAGAAAGGCATAAAATCAAAATTGGATGTAGGTGTGTGAGGCGCTC
>CANRMJ010000074.1 GCA_947631705.1 uncultured Clostridia bacterium | reverse complement strand
CAAAATTGACTGCAAGCCTACCTCTTCGGCAGACTTGCAGTCATCTTTTTTTCGGCTGTTTTTTTTACAGCCCCTTTGAAATATTTTAGGTTCTATAATAAATGTTGAGGCTCTTTCGTACCCCAACATTTGACATTGAGCCATAGTTTAAACAGCTTTTTTCTTTTTGATAAGAGCAAAACAAACGATGAACACCGCATAAAGCGCGATCCAGAAAAAGAAAGCTTTGCTCACGTGCATTCCCGCGTTTGCCATAACTGTTGCCGAAAATGCTTTTCTTGCAAGATTTGCGGCAAGACCCAAAATAGAGAAATCGGCAATAAGCGCCGCACCCTTTCCGCCGCTTAACAATGCGGCAACCATAAGAACAACGGAAGGAATTATGTAGCACGCGTACTGAACGGCGTAAACAAACAGCATAGACTGCGTTTTTGAATAAAAATAATTTGAAAGGCTTGCGGCAATGGGGTTGAAGAACGGAATTGCCGTGAGCAACAGTAAAACGGGCATAAGCCCAACTGCGTTTTCTTCCTTGGATTGCTCTTTATAAAGGCGGTAAACGGCATAAGCGAAAAGAATAAGCGCCGCTTTGCGAACCGCGTAATAAACAAGATAAGCGTCCGCGCTGAAGTGCTCAAGCATATTGAGCTCCGGCGGCATAATTTTAAACGCGAATATTGCCGAGATTATACCGAGATATTTATCCTTTGATTTTATTATGAGCAAATAAGCTGCCGCGCAGCAGGCGGTGTAGATAATTGCCTGAATAAGCGCTGATGTTTCACTCCACGAAGTAAATCGCTTGAAAGCCCTTTCAATCACATAGCAGGCAAAGATTAAAACAAGAGGAATCAATGAAACGATTCGCTCTTTTGTAATTTTTGTTTTTGACATTTCATCACACCTTTGCTTTGTTTACAGTTTATTCATAATTTTATTATAAATTCAGCGGAAAAATTTGTCAATAGCAATAATGTTAATAAAAAATAAACCCGCTTGTAAAGCGGGTTCTTATGCATTGTAGACCATAACGGTTTGAAAAAACTGCGTGTTCATAAACTGGCGTTCGTAGGCAGGCTCGAATCCCTTTTTCTCAAATATTGGGATCAGAGTTTTTGAAAGCGTTTCGTAAACAATTACAAATCCCTCTTCATCGGCTTTCTTTTTTGCCTCGTCTATAATCTGTGATATTTCATCTGTGTTCTCCGGGGAAGAATACATTGTCAGCACTCTTTTTTGCATTCGCTCGGGAAGAATAATGTTTATTATCTCCGTTAAGATTTGACGGCGAATCAGTATGTGAGAGGAATTTTTGTCTCTCTTCAGGGAAAAGCCTTTTTTCCCCGGAAAGCCGTATTGATAATGAGCAGGGTCTGTCAGCGTTGCGAAGGCTTTTCCGTTTTCTGAGGACAACAGCTCGTCTCTTGCAATCCATCTGGGAAGATAATAGGCGAAATATTTATTTATAAAATTATCTCTGTTGATTCTGAGAGGACAAAAAAACATGAAAAGAGGATCGGATATCATATTCGGTGAAACATTCTGAGTGAGAAGCTTTATTTTCATATTTTCGGGGCTGTTTTTCATAATAAATTTGTTGCCTTTCAAACCCGCGCGTTATTGCGGATTTTAAATCCGTTTTTTCGGCGGTTAAATACAGTTTTATTATTGCTCTTTTATTTTATTATAAATCGAAAAATGTTGCAATATGACATAAAAAATTTAACAAAATATTAAATTTTTTCAGGATTTTTGCGGATAAAACGCGGGATTCTTCTTTAGCTTATTATTTATGATTGCAAACATAACGGCCGCGAGAATAACGCAGGTAA
The DNA here is from genome assembly GCA_947631705.1 of uncultured Clostridia bacterium. Taxonomy (GTDB): domain Bacteria; phylum Bacillota; class Clostridia; order Oscillospirales; family Acutalibacteraceae; genus Eubacterium_R. The sequence continues at coordinate 6,307 of CANRMJ010000074.1, read as the reverse complement.
GATCCGCCACGGGCTGTGCGTAAACAATGCCGTTAAAGCCCACGAAACGGCTCATAACAATAAGCAGAGGGAAGAAAATCAAACCCTGTCTGCCGAGGGATATAATCAGGCTCGGCATTGATTTTCCCATGCCCTGGAATGCGAAATTATAAGTGAACATTATTCCCAAAAACGGACCCGCAAGCATAAGTCCGCGCAGGATCTTAACGCCGTATTCCGTTACAAGCGCATTGTTTTCACCGTTAAAAATATTGATAATATCGGCAGTAAAAAGATAGTATATTATAGTTAACACAGTGCCTATCACAAGCGTGCACATCATCGTAAATCGCATGGTTTTTTTGAGCCTTGTCATATTTTTTGCCCCAAACGAATATCCGATAAGTGGCTGAACGCCTATACCTATGCCCATTTGGAGAAACGCAACAAGCATATTTACTTTCATTGCAATTCCGAGAGCCGCAACGGCAGCCTCGCCGTAGTCCTTGATGAAATTGTTTAACAGAATGTTTGAAACGCTCATCAAAAGGTTGTTTATCGCGGCGGGAATTCCTACGGGAACAACATTTTTGAAAATGCCGTCTCCCAGTGTAAATCTTTTCGGATTGCACGAGAGAATCGAATTACCTCTCATAAGATAAACAGCATAGTAAACAACAGAAGCGACATTTCCTATAACGGTTGCGATAGCGGCTCCGCCGACGCCCATATTAAGCGTTAGAATCATAATCGGGTCAAGAATGATATTTGTAATTGTTCCTATCATCATGCCGGTCATTGATTCCTTTGCGGCGCCTTCCCCACGCACAAGGTTTCCCGCAGTTATGGAGGTAACTATCATCGGACCGCCTATGGCTATATATTTAAGATAATCATATGCATAGTTATAAACAACATCGTTCGTTGAGCCGAGAGCCGATATAAGAGGCTTGATTAATATTAGTATGAGCACAAGAAGAATAAGTCCCGAAAAAATGGACATAAAAATACAAAATGAGCTGATTTTCTTAACTCTGTCGTTTCTTCCCTCGCCCATAGAGCGTGAAATATAGGCGGAACCGCCGACTCCGAATATGTTTCCGAAAGCTACAAAGAAAAGAAAGACGGGCATTGTGAGTGAAACAGCCGCCGTCGCGTCTGTCTGTTTCATAAGGCTTACAAAATATGTGTCTGCCATATTGTATATTACGTTTACTAAACTTGAAAGCACCGACGGCACCGCAAGTGCCGCAACGGCGCGCGGTATGGGATATGATGAAAATATTTCTTCTCTTTTTTTCTTAGACGCCATTTGTCTTTTTTTCTCTCCGTTCTTGTTATTATATAAGATAGTATATTAGGCGAATCGCTCCGTAAATTTTATAATATATCCGAAAGCGCGGCGAATTGCTCAACGGTAAAATTTTCCGCTCGTGCCCCGTCAGTTTCTCCTATCAGACCGAGAGCGGCCGATATGCGCTCCTTTGGAAGCCCAAGACCGCAAGAGAGGCTGTTCAAGGCCGTTTTTCTTCTCTGCGCAAACGCTGCCTTTACTATTTCAAAAAATCTTTTCTCGTCTTTAACTTCAACAGGCGGTTTTTCCCGCGGGGTCAGTTTGATAACTGCGCTGTCTACCTTTGGTGGCGGCATAAAGCACTCTTTTGAAACCTCAAAAAGAATTTCCGTTTCTGCGTAGTAGTTTGCGGCAACGGTAACCGCTCCCGCGTTTCTCGAACCCGTTTCGGCGCAAAGCCGCTCGGCCGCCTCCTTTTGCACCATAAGAACCATACTTTCGGCTTTGAGCTTGCTTTCAAGCATTTTCATAATAATCGGCGATGTTATATAATACGGAAGATTTGCGCATACTTTAACACAGCGCATATCGGAAAATTTTTCTTTTGCAAGAGAATTTAAATCAAGGCTCAGCGCGTCTCCCTCAACAAGCTCAAAATTTCCGAATTCACCGAGCGTTTCGCCGAGCAGCGGAAAAAGCCTTTTATCAAGCTCTATGGAAACAACTTTTCCGGCTGTTTTACAGAGCTCTTTTGTAAGCGTTCCGATTCCCGGACCTATTTCAATTACGCCTGTGCTTTTATCAGCGCCGAGAGCGGCGGACATGGCGGGGCACACCTCCGAATTCACAAGAAAATTCTGACCGAGTGATTTTGAAAATGTAAAGCCGTGAGATGCCAAAAGCCTTTTTACCGTGCCGTAATCACATAAATCCATTCAGCCAGCCACAGTCCTTTCATATGATGTGTAATACGGTTTAAATATGCCGCCGTTTGCAGCGCGTTTTTCGATTTCAAACGGCTATTCTAACACAATATTATTGTTTTTGCAATATAACTATTGACAAATTTTACAGCGCTGTGTAAAATACTGCTTAGTCAACTAACATTAGTTGCAAAACTATTTTGGAAAGGAGATTAAATTATGGGTAAAAAAGAAGGCGGCGATTGCTTTCCGTTTTTCCCCACGGTGAATTATCTTTCAAGGCTCAGCAAGGATAATTTCAGGAGCGTGCTTGCCGATAACGGACTGTTTGTGGGTCAGGACGAAATACTTTTTACCGTGCTTTTTAACAACGGCGCAAAGCCGTCTGACATAGCGAAAAAGCTCAGCACAAGTCTTGCAAGCGTTTCCGTTTCTCTTAAACGGCTTGAAAAAGCGGGCTTTGTGGAAAGAAAAAATGATGAGAAAGACGCGCGCATAAGTCATATTTATATAAGTGAAAAAGGCAGGCGCGCAATGGAAAAAATTCATAAAGATTTAAAATCCTATGAGAAAAGCATATTAGAGGGATTTACGGAAGAAGAAAAAAATCTTTTCAGAGAATATCTCGACAGAGCTATTTTCAATGCCTGCGGCGTTGTGAATTATTCATATAAAAGACCGAAAGAACGGAAGGGAGAGGATGCCGATGAGTAAAAATACAGGCGTAAAAAAGAAAAAGAGCAAAACAAAGCTCACAAAATTTTTATACGGTCTGTGGGGAGGAGCAGTGCTCGGCGCGCTCGGTATGATTCTTGAGGCGGGCTGCCAGCTCTATCTGCCTAAAATCATGGGCAGAATAATAGATAACGGCGTAACGCCCGTTATTCAGGGAACTATAAGCGCAGATGACGGCAGAGCTTTTATTCTTAAAGAGGCCGTTTTGATGATATTTGTTGCTCTTATTGCGATAGCAGGCGGAATCACCTGTATGAAGGAATCATCCGTTGTAAGTCAGAAATATGCGTTCAGAATAAGAAACGCGATGTTCGAGAAAATTTCTTCTTTTTCATTTAAAAATATAGATGAATTTTCAACGGCGTCGCTCACAACAAGGCTTACAAACGACGTTACAACCATTCAGAATATGACGATGATGATTTTGCGAATGTTGATAAGAACGCCCGCGCTGTTTGTTTTTTCATCGTTCTTTGCCATCACTATAAATCCGCGGCTTGCCTCTATAATCCTTTTTATTCTGCCGGTTATAGGAATTGCCGTGATTATCGTTATGAAAAAGGGATTTCCCATGTTCCAGAAAATGCAGCGCAAAATAGACGCGCTTAACGGAGTGGTTCAGGAGAATCTTATCGGAATAAGAGTGGTCAAGGCGTTTGTGCGTCAGGATTACGAAAAGAAAAAATTTAAAACGGCAAACGACGATTTGTCCGCCCAAGGCGCAAAGGCAGCAAATATGATAATCCTCGCAATGCCGCTGATGATGATGATTTTCAATCTCACAACCGTTATTGTGCTCTATAAAGGCGGCGTTTCAATCAGTGTGGGCGAGATGACGACCGGCGATCTTATCAGCTTTATTTCATATGTTACCGAAATACTTATGAGTATGATGATGATAGCAATGTTTCTGATTATGATTGCAAGAGGAAAAGCCTGCGCGGATCGTATCAAGGAAGTGCTTGACGCCGATATTGATATTAAAAACGGCGATTCTCCCGTGATAAAAAGCGGCGAGGGCAAGGTGCAGTTTGAAAACGTAAGATTCAGATATTCCACACAGACGCGCGGCGACGATATTCTGACCGATATCAACTTTACGGCGGAGCCGGGTGAAATCATCGGTATAGTCGGCGGAACCGGCTGCGGAAAATCAAGCCTTATTTCGCTTATACCGAGATTATACGACGTTTCGGCGGGGCGTGTGCTTGTGGACGGCGTTGACGTTAGGGATTACGACATAACGGCGCTGCGTGAAATGATAGGCGTGGTTTTGCAAAACAACACGCTGTTCAGCGGTACTATAAAGGAAAATATCCGCTGGGGCAAAAAAGACGCCACCGACGAGGAGATCATCGCCGCGTGCAAGGCGGCGCAGGCTCATGATTTCATTCTTTCCCAGCCTGACGGCTATGATACCAATCTCGCCCAGGGCGGCATAAATCTTTCGGGCGGTCAAAAGCAAAGGCTTTGTATTGCCCGCGCAATGATAAAAAAACCCAAAATACTGATTCTTGACGATTCCACCTCTGCGGTTGACACGGCAACGGAGGCAAAAATACGCTCTGCATTCTATAACGAACTTAAAGACACAACTGTGTTTATTATTGCTCAAAGAATTACATCCGTGCAGGACGCCGACAAAATAATAGTTATGGACGACGGCACTGTGAAAGGTATCGGAACGCACGACGAGCTCGTGGAATCAAATGAAATCTACCGTGAAATTTACAATACGCAGCAGAAAGGAGTGACTGAATAATGCCGGGACCTAAAGGAAGAATTCCAAACGGCGGTTTTAAAAAGCCAAAGGACACTAAAAAGGTTTTAAAAAAGCTGATGGAATATATAGGAAAAAGCAAGTATCTGCTGATTCTTGTTTCGATTTGCGTGCTTGCGGCAACCGCCTGCTCGGTGCTTGCTTCCGCCAGACTTCAGCCGCTCATAGACAAGGCGATTTACCCCGTGTTCAACAAAAGTGAGCTTGTTAAACAGCTTGTTATTCTTTCGCTTTTCTATATCGGCTCGTCAGTTCTCTCTTACACACAGAGCCGGATTATGGTAAAAATCGCTTACGGAACCACAAATATAATAAGAAGAGATTTGTTTAATCATCTTCAGACTTTGCCGCTGCGGTATTTCGACAGCAAAACGCACGGCGAAATAATGAGCCGCTTTACTAACGATGTTGACAATATGCAGATTATGCTGGAGCAGTCGGTAACACAGCTCGTTTCATCGGTTTTTACGTTTGTCGGCATTATTGCCATGATGATTTACTTCAACTGGAAACTGTTTCTGATTATGCTTGTTTTCCTTGTTATTATGATATTGGTGTCTACCTATATAGGTAAGAAAACGAGAAAGCATTATCAGCAGCAGCAGAGAAATCTGGGCATTATGAACGGCTATATAGAGGAAACCGTTGAGGGAATGAAGGTAGTTAAGGTTTTTAATCACGAAACCGACGCAAACAACGAGTTTTCAAAGCTCAATGAGGAGTTCAGAAAGAGCGCCACAAAGGCAAATTTCTATTCGGGAATTATGGGACCTTGCTCGGCGGGTATAAACAATACGGCTTATGCCGTAATCACAATTATCGGAGCGCTGCTCGTAATTGCGAATCCTCTTGTTTTCACTGTGGGAAAGCTCACATCTTTTCTCACATACACAAGGCAGTTTTCACAGCCGATAAATCAAATCACAAACCAGATGAACAATATTTTTTCGGCGCTTGCCGGCGCCGAGCGCGTTTTTGAGATTATGGATATGGAGCCCGAAATCGACGAGGGCACGGTAACCCTTAAAGAGGAATACGAAAACGGCGCAAGAAAATGGTATTGGCAGGACGGCGAAAAGCTGATACCCGTTGAGGGCAACGTTGTATTTAATAACGTTACTTTCGGATATGTTCCCGAAAAAACCGTTCTTAAAAATATCAGCCTTTACGCAAAGCCCGGTCAGAAAATAGCGTTTGTGGGCTCAACGGGAGCAGGCAAAACAACCGTCACAAATCTTATAAATCGCTTTTATGATATACAGAGCGGCACAATAACATACGACGGAATAGATATAAGGCGAATAAAGAAAGACGATTTGAGAAAATCGCTTTCAATAGTTTTGCAGGACACCCACCTGTTTACCGGCACGGTTATGGACAATATACGCTACGGCAGACTTGACGCAACCGATGAGGAATGTGTTGCCGCGGCAAAATTGGCTTCGGCGCACAGCTTTATCAGACGTCTGCCGGACGGCTATAATACCGTGATAACGGGCGACGGTGAAAATCTTTCGCAAGGGCAGAGGCAGTTGCTTGCAATCGCCCGCGCGATGGTTTCGCAGTGTCCCGTGCTTATTTTGGACGAAGCTACTT
>CANRMJ010000073.1 GCA_947631705.1 uncultured Clostridia bacterium | reverse complement strand
GGAGCGTTGCCGAGCTCTCTTGGATCAGTAAGGTAGCCGGTAAGTGCCGAAGCGGCGGCCACTTCCGGCGAAACAAGATAAATTCCCGCGTCTTTTGTTCCGCTCCTGCCTTCAAAGTTTCTATTAAACGTGCGCAGGGAAACACCGCCGGAATTAGGACTCTGACCCATACCGATGCAAGGTCCGCAGGCTGATTCAAGAATACGGGCTCCCGCGCTTATCATATCGGAAAGCGCTCCGTTAAGGGCAAGCATATTCAAAACCTGCTTTGATCCGGGAGCAATACAAAGAGAAACTGTGGGACAAACGGTTTTTCCTTTCAAAATAGCTGCAACCTTCATCATATCAACGTAAGATGAATTGGTGCATGAACCGATTGCCACCTGGTCAACTTTGATTTTGCCGATTTCATCGGTTGTTTTAACCTTGTCGGGCATATGAGGGCACGCCGCCATTGGAACGAGTGAGCATAAATCTATGTCAATAATCTCGTCATATTGAGCGTCGTCATCGGGCAGTATTTCTGTCCAGTCTTTTTCTCTGCCTTGTGCTTTCAGAAATGCAAGCGTGATTTCATCAGACGGGAAAATAGATGTGGTTGCGCCGAGCTCGGCTCCCATGTTGGTGATTGTGGCTCTTTCGGGAACGGATAAGGATTTAACGCCGTCTCCGCCGTATTCGATAATTTTGCCCACGCCGCCTTTTACGCTCATTATTCTTAAAACTTCAAGGATTATATCCTTTGCGGAAACCCATGGCTTTAAATAGCCGTGGAGATTGATTCTTGTCATTTTAGGCATAGGAATATAATATGTGCCGCCTCCCATTGCAACGGCAACATCAAGTCCTCCGGCTCCGATTGCAAGCATACCGATACCGCCGCCGGTAGGGGTGTGGCTGTCTGAGCCTATAAGTGTTTTGCCGGGAATTCCGAATCTTTCAAGGTGAACTTGATGGCAGATTCCGTTTCCCGGTCTTGAAAAATATATACCGTGTTTTTTGGTAACGGTTTGAATGTAGCGATGGTCGTCCGCATTTTCAAAACCTGTTTGAAGTGTGTTGTGGTCTATGTATGCAACGCTTTTTTCCGTCTTTACTCTGTCTACACCCATTGCCTCAAATTCAAGATAAGCCATCGTTCCTGTGGCGTCCTGTGTGAGCGTCTGGTCTATGCGAAGTCCTATTTCGCTGCCGGGAATCATTTCGCCTTCAACCAAATGAGCCTGTATCAGTTTTTGTGCAAGTGTAAGTCCCATAGTTTGTCCTCCAAGTTGTTAAATGTTTTGTCAATCTATTTTATAACATTGATTATCTTGTGTCAATCTTTTAATAATAGTTTTATAAAGTTTTATTAAACTTTCTTGATTATAAATTATATATAAAAAGAATATATATTGAATTAATTAAACCGTTGTGATATAATATTACAGTCAATTCGGGCATAATAAACTCAAAGGATGTGTTTATGTGTCTGAAAATGAAAATAAAAACAATGAAGAACAGCAGTCTTCCTCAAACGATTTTGAAACAGGTTCAATAACTGTTGAAAAAAACGGTCATTTTATCCATTGCCTAACGATAATCGGTCAGATTGAGGGTCATTATATTCTGCCAAGTCAGAATAAAACAACAAAATACGAGCATGTTATTCCGCAACTTGTGGCTATCGAAGAAAGCAAGGAAATTGAGGGACTTCTCATTATTTTGAACACCGTGGGCGGAGATGTTGAGGCGGGTCTTGCGATAGCGGAGCTTCTTTCCACTATGAGAACTCCCACGGCTTCCCTCGTATTGGGCGGAGGTCATTCAATCGGTGTGCCGCTTGCAGTTTCCTGCCGCAAGAGCTTTATTGTGCCGAGTGCAACCATGACTGTTCATCCTGTAAGGTTAAACGGACTTGTGCTCGGTGTTCCGCAAACTTTATCGTATTTTGAAAAAATGCAGGACAGAATTGTTAATTTTGTAGAAAACAATTCAAAAATTTCCTCGGGCGCGTTCAGAGAGCTTATGATGAAAACGGGAGAGCTTATTATGGATGTGGGCACTGTTTTAGACGGCGAGGGCGCGGTTAAATGCGGTCTTATCGATCAACTCGGCGGTCTTTCCGACGCTCTTGATTTTCTTAACAGCGCAATAGAGGAGGATTCAAAATGTTCTGGTCAATAATCAGCGAGGCTGATGTTATGTTTGACAATGCGTCAATACGAGCGACTGATTCTGTTCGTTCAAGCAACCCATATGATTATGTTAGAAAGGGATATTACGTAGATAACGCTTCAATGTTCGGAGGTAAAAACTTTGTCGATTATAATAGCAATTTTTCAGGCTATAGGACAGGCTCTGACCTTTATCCTGCCAATTTCGGAAAGCGGCCATTCCGCAATATTCCATGATTTTTCAGCCCGATATACGGGCGCTGGCTCCGAATTGACGGGGCTTATACATATTGGAATAGCAATTGGTATTATAGCAGCGTTTTACAAGGTCTTTTTGCGTCTTATATTTGAATTCATCAACGGTTGGAAGGAATTGTTTACAAAGCAATTTGATTTAAGAAAAACAACCAATTCAAGAAGATTTATGTATTTCACAATTCTGCCTTATGTTTTTATGCTGCTTTATTTCATTCCGGCAGGGGAAAGCGGAAATGTATATCAGTTTTTGAAATGCCGTTCGTTTGACGGAAATCTTGTCAGTGAGGGTATATGCTTTCTTATTACGGCACTTTTGATTTATTTAGCTTCTTCCGTTCTTGAAAAAAAGGAAATGGAAATGCAGCTTTCTTTGCCGGTTGCGTTGATTTTGTCCCTCTCGGTGTTTTTGGCAATTCCGCTCGCGGGTCTTTCTCTTTCGGCTGTTATAATTTGTTTCGGTATTATCTGTAATGTGAACAGAAAAATTGCATTCCGTTATTTTATAAGTCTTTCCGTTCCGATTCTTATTGTCGGTGGGATTATAGAGATTGCGAATTGCGTAACTTATGTTACCGTTGTTACGGGAATAATCGGCGTTGTTGTTGCCGCGGTTGTTTCATTTTTCATTTCAAGGCTGCTTTTGTGGATAGTGCGTAATTCAAATTTAAAATATTTTTCCTACTACACTTCCGCAATCGGCGTTGTGGCGCTTGTAACGGGTATTATTGAGTATTTTGTGAAATAAGAGGTACATAATGGCAAACGGAAATAATTCAAAACAAAATAACGGCGGAAAAAGGCAAGCGGCCGCTGCCGCCAAGGTTCAACAGGCGAGGGATGAAAAAAACGCGGCGGTAAACCGTATTCTTGGCGTTGTGCTTTTTGCGTTTTCTATTATATTTTTCTTCGTAGCGATTATAAGCGGCGAGGGTCTTTGGCATTTCATTCACAATGTTTATGTGGGACTGTTTGGAATTCTTGCCGCTTGTGTTTTTCCTGTGCTCACAATAATCGTAACCGTTCTTTATTCTATAAAAGAGGCAGAACCGGCAAAATTCATTTCCAAAGGTATTGAAAGTATTATTATGGTGCTTTTGATTTCCGCGTTTATACACGTTGTTCAAAATCAGCCGAACGGAGAGTTTTCCGCAGTGATCACGGAAGCGTTCAAATCCGCTTCTGCCGATTTTAACGGCGGCTTTTTCGGCGCGCTTTTCGGATGGTTGCTGCTCACGCTCGGAAAGGCTCCGGCGATCATCGTAAATATCGTTTTGATTTTTGTGGATTTTATGTTTCTTTCAGGAATAACTATAATTCAATTCTTTAAAGGCGCGGCAAAGCCGGCGCAGGAAACATACAAGCGTGTTGCGCCTGTTATTAATGACAGAATAGAGCAAAGAAAACAGCAAAAGGCTAATATAGATGTTCCGCTTGATATAATTCCTCCGGGTGACGAAAAGAAAGATAAAAAGGGAAAGAAAACAAAAAAGAAAAGCGACGATATTAATGATGATACAATCGTTCCGAAGAGCCTTATTGATGAAATCAACGCAGCTAACGAGCGCCACAGAATGGAAAAAGAGGCGTCAAAGCCTAAGTCTATAGACGACATTGTAAAGGATGCTTCAGAAGAAAGAGGCAATTCTCAGAAAAACTCCGATTTCAGCGTAACCGACGAGCAGATGAAAGCGTCTGTTGAGGACTATGTAATTCCACCTGTCAGTATATTGAAATCCTCTGAAAATGCCGCCGCAAAAGATATAAGCGGAGAGCTGAAAAGAAATGCCGAAAGACTTATTGACACGCTCCGTTCTTTCAATGTTGAGGCAACCATTACAGATATCAGCCGCGGTCCAACGGTTACGAGATATGAATTAAAGCCTGCCGCGGGAATCCGCATTTCCAAGATAACAAACTTATCTGATGATATAGCGCTGAATCTTGCCGCAACACACGTTAGAATTGAAGCGCCCATTCCCGGAAAAGCAGCGGTGGGCATTGAAATTCCGAACACCGTTAAAAACGCGGTTTCGATGCGTGAGCTTATTGACACTCCTGAATTCAAAGAACAAAAATCAAAGCTTTCCGCCGGTCTTGGAAAAGATATTGCAGGCAAATGCGTTTATTGCGATATATCAAAAATGCCTCACCTGTTAATTGCGGGCACAACCGGCTCCGGTAAATCCGTTTGTATGAATTCAATTATTGTTTCAATGCTTTACAGAGCAAAGCCCGATGAGGTCAAATTCCTTATGATTGACCCAAAACAGGTTGAGTTTTCAAAGTACATCGGAATTCCTCATTTGCTTGTTCCAGTAGTAACAGACGCTCGAAAAGCGGCCGGAGCTCTCGGCTGGGCTGTTTCCGAAATGCTGCAAAGGTACAATAAATTTTCCGAAACGGGAGTAAGGGACATTGAAGGCTACAACAAGTATGTTTTAAAACACCCTGATTTGGAGCCAATGCCGAAAATCTGCATATTCATAGATGAGCTTGCGGACCTAATGATGGCGGCGCCGAAGGAAGTTGAGGATTCAATCTGCCGTCTTGCTCAAATGGCGCGTGCCGCGGGGATGCACCTTATAATTGCAACCCAGCGTCCGTCTGTTGACGTTATCACAGGTCTTATAAAAGCCAACATTTCTTCAAGAATTGCTTTGACGGTTACTTCTCAAGTTGACTCAAGAACTATATTAGATGCGGGCGGTGCCGAAAAGCTGCTCGGTCGCGGCGATATGCTCTATAATCCCATAGGCGCAAGCAAGCCTATCCGTGTGCAGGGCTGCTTTGTAAGCGATGAAGAGGTTGAAGAGCTTTGCAAATTCATTAAAGGGCAGGGTGAATCGGATTACGACGAATCAATTCAGAAAGAGATAGACGCGAAAGCCGTTGTTGATAAAAAATCAAATCCCTTTATGGATGATTCCGAAGAAGATAATATGTATGACGCTCTGTTTGAAAAGGCCGCCGAAACAGTTATTGAAACAGGAACTGCCTCTACTTCGTTTTTGCAGCGAAAGCTCTCCGTCGGTTACGCGAGAGGTGCAAAAATTATAGACCAGCTTCAGGAATATGGAGTTATCGGATCCGCCGAAGGAAGCAAGCCGAGAAAGGTGCTTATGACTAAGCAGATGTGGCTTGAAAAGAGAGCATATGACAGTTCGGGCGACTTTACTGCCGAAAATACGGAACAGATTACCATGGATGACGCTCTCTTAGGAAGTGACGCCGAGGTTATAGACAATCAGGGAAACGGAGATTTTTATGACGAATGATTTTCTTCCCGTAAGTGCCGAGGATTGCCGCAGGCTTGGTTGGAGCGAGGTTGATTTTGTTTATGTGACGGGTGACGCTTATGTTGATCATCCGTCTTTCGGAGTTTCAATAATTTCAAGAGTGCTTGACGCAAAGGGCTTTAAGGTTGCCATTTTGAGCCAGCCCGACTGGCGCAAAGAATGTGATTTTACGCAGTTCGGAACACCGCGTCTCGGATTTCTTGTTACAAGCGGAAATATTGATTCTATGGTTGCACATTATACAGCCGCAAAGAAAAAGCGAAGTGACGATGCTTATACCGCCGGCGGAAAGGCAGGCAAAAGACCCGACAGAGCCGTAATCGTTTACTCTCGTATTATAAGAAAACTTTATCCCGATATCCCGATAATTATCGGAGGGCTTGAGGCTTCATTGCGAAGATTTGCCCATTACGACTATTGGGACGATAAAATCAGACCTTCGATTCTTTTGGATTCTCAGGCTGATTTGCTTATATACGGGATGGGCGAAAATCAAATTGTTGAAATTGCCGAAAGGCTCGGCAGGGGAGAGTCCGTGTCCTCGCTTACAGATATCAGAGGCACGTCTTACGCGGTTGATTCAAAGGATACACCCTATATCGGCGTGGAAGTTCCGAGCTTGGACAACTGTATTAATTCTAAAAAAGAATACGCAAAATCAGTGCGTGTTGAACAGGATGAACAAGATCATATCAGAGGAAGAGCTGTCAGGCAGAGAAACGGTTGCAAGACCGTTGTTCAAAATTCGCCTATGCCTCCGCTGAATACGGAAGAGCTTGACTGGGTTTACGGTTTACCGTATATGAGAACATATCACCCGATATACGAAAATCTCGGCGGAGTACCGGGAATACGAGAGGTAGAATTTTCCATCACTCACAACAGAGGATGTTTCGGTGCGTGCAATTTTTGCTCAATTCAGTTTCATCAAGGCAGATATGTAACCTCTCGGAGCAAGGAAAGCATTGTCGCCGAGGCAAAAAAACTCACAACGTTAAAAAATTTTAAAGGATATATTCACGATGTCGGCGGACCGACCGCCAATTTCAGAAACCCTTCCTGCGAGATGCAGAAGGCTAAAGGGCTTTGCAAGGGAAAAAAGTGCCTTGCGCCGAAACCGTGTGCAAATCTTGTTGCAGATCACAGCGAATATCTTGATATTCTGCGCACTCTGCGCGCACTTCCAAAGATTAAAAAGGTTTTTATCAGGAGCGGAATACGATATGATTATCTGCTTGAAGATAAAAACAGCGCTTTTTTTAAAGAACTTGTTGAACACCACGTTTCAGGTCAGCTCAAAGTTGCGCCGGAGCATTGCAGCGCCTCGGTTCTTGATAAAATGGGAAAGCCTCACATAGAGGCTTACATAGAGTTTTCAAAGCGATATTTCAGATATACAGGTCAAATTGATAAAGAACAGTATCTTGTGCCGTATCTTATGTCGAGCCATCCCGGCTCAACTCTTGACGATGCGATTGAGCTTGCCTGCTTTTTAAAGAAAAATCATATCAGACCTGAACAGGTGCAGGATTTTTATCCGACTCCCGGCACTATTTCCACCTGTATGTTTTATACGGGGCTTGATCCTTATACGATGGAGCCTGTTTATGTTGCAAAAACTCCTCACGATAAGGCTATGCAAAGGGCTCTTTTGCAATATTATGACCCTAAGAACAAGCGGCTTTGTGAGGAGGCTTTGATACGCGCCCACAGATATGATTTGATAGGCAACGGCAAAAATTGCCTTATCAGCGGCTCGGCTCCTCTCAACAAGAATCAAAGAAAAAACGGCGGTGATTCAAACGGAAAATACGGAAAAGGAAAAAAACACAAAAAGCGATAAACGCACTTCCGAAATATTAATAGGTGTTGGATTTTTAATCTTAGCCGCTGTTTTTTCGGCTATTGCGTTGATGCAGCCGAAAATCAGTACGGACGGCAGTCAGAATGAAATCTCCGAAGTCGGCACAACCTCATCTGTTGTGTCTGAATTTTCGGATAGCACCGAATCAGCCGATACAAAAGCAGATGAAAATCAAAATTATACTTCATCGGAAGTTAAATATCCGCTTAATTTAAATACCTGCACCGCGGAAGAACTTATGACAATTAATATGATAGGGGAATCAAGAGCCGCTGCAATTATTTCTTATCGGGAATATCTCGGCGGTTATACAAACGTTGAACAGTTAAAAAATATCAGCGGAATCGGTGATGAGGTCTATTCGGCAATTGAGCCGTTTGTTACTGTATGATGAAGGAAGTTTTTGATAAACTTAAAATAGCTCTGTTTCCCCGTCGTTGTGCATTTTGCGGTGAAGTTGTTTGCTTTGATGAGGAATTTTGCGGCGAATGTGTTTCTCTTGAAAACATAGAACCTCCTATTTGTTTTAAATGCGGCTGTTCAAAATCAGATTGCGTTTGCAATAAGAATAGCAATAAATCCGAATATAATGGCGTTGTGGCTCCGTTTTACTATGAAAATTCGGTTTCACGCGCAATTCTCAATATGAAAATGAATGAGATGCCAAAGCTTTCAAAAGCGCAGGGCAAGGCTGTCGCTAACGCAGTAAAGCGGCATTACGGCGATATTGTTTTTGATTTTGTCACCTATGTTCCTATGTTTAAATCCGATGAGAGAAACAGAGGCTTTAATCAATCTAAGCTCCTTGCCGAAATCGTGTCTGAAGAGTGCTCTTTACCGCTGAAATCAACATTGTATAAAAAGCGCAGAACGAAAATGCAAAAACGCCAAAGCGCTAAAGAACGGTTCGTTAATATGTAT
>CANRMJ010000072.1 GCA_947631705.1 uncultured Clostridia bacterium | reverse complement strand
GCACGCCTGTTCTGCCCACCGCAATTTCGATATCAATCAGCCTTGTCTGCTTTTCCTCCGGCGGATATTTGAAAGCTACGGCCCACTTGGGGAATTTTGAAGTTGAACCGAGTGACGAGCGCATTTCAAAATCATCAATTTTTATAACCGCGCCGTCTATATCAAATTCAAGATTTCCTCTCTGTTCGCCGATTTTGTCTATCTGCTCAATTGCCTTTTCGATACTGTCCACAAGCGTATAATTCGGAATGGTATTGAATCCGAGTTCACTTAAATAATCAAGGCTTTCCTTGTGAGAACGCAGAGTGATGCCTGTTATCTGCTGAACGTTAAAAATAAATATATCAAGTCCTCTGCCCGCTGCAACTCTGCTGTCCTTTTGCCTCAACGAACCCGCTGCGGCGTTTCTCGGATTTTTAAAGGGCTTTTCACCGTTCAAAAGCTGCCTGTCAACAACGCGCTCAAAGCTCTTCTTCGGCATATACACCTCTCCGCGCACTTCAAGATACGGCAGCGGTGTTTTAAGAGTAAGCGGCACGTTGCGGATAACACGAAGATTTCCGCTCACATCTTCTCCGACATCGCCGTCTCCCCTTGTTGAGCCTCTGACAAAAACGCCGTTTTCGTATTCAAGACTAACAGATAAACCGTCAATTTTAGGCTCCACACAGTAACGCGGATTTTCCTCGGTTTCAAGAACACGTTTTTCAAAATCATAAAGCTCATCTTTTGAAAATGCGTCTTGCAGGGATTCCATCCGAACAGTATGGACAACGCTTTCAAATGAATTATCGGCTTTCCCGCCAACTCTTTTTGACGGAGAATTCGGGGAATCATACTCAGGATACCGCTCTTCAAGGGCGATAAGCTCCCTCATCAACATATCATATTCGTAATCCTCTATTTCGGGCGCGTCGTCGTTATAATAACGATTGCTGTGGTATTGCAGAGTTTTACGCAGATTTTCAATCTTTAATTTTGGATTTTCCATAATCTTCACCAATTAACTATTATAACAAATTTAAAATATCACTTCAATAAATATAATTATATTATTTGCAAAAAAAGACAGTTCTATTTATTAAGAACCGTATCAATCCGCCGAAAAAACTATCAAGCAGCTTTGCAAACGTTTCTATTTTAAAAGAATAATCTAATGCACAGACAGGTATACGCTCGCGTTTTGCAAGCTTTTTTCAAATTCACGTTTTTTCCAAACAAATTTAAAAATATTTATTTTTCGTGATTTCACTTGTCTGCTTTATTGACTGCAATTCAAACTGTGTTAAAATAACAATAACAACAGTAAAATGAGGTTCTGTGTATGAAGAATATATTTTATATTGAAGATGATGCCGATATTGCAAAGAGTGTTAAGACATATTTAGAAATAAAGGGGTTTTCTGTTTATTTACTCAACAGTATAAACGACGCAAAAAATAGTTTCAACAAAAAGTTACCTGCACTTTGCCTTATTGATATAAATTTATCCGGCGAAAACGGAATGGATTTATGCAAATGGATTAGAAAGAGTTATCCCGAACTGCCGATTATTTTTATAACTGTTAAAAATGAAACACGGGATGTTATTTCAGGATTCGATATTGGCGCCGATGACTATATTATAAAACCGTTTGAGCTGGACATCCTTTATTCAAGAATATGCGCATTGTTAAGACGCAGTAAATATTCGGATAAAATTTATACCTGCAACAACATTTTGCTTGATGATAATAAACTGAAAGTTTTTCTGAACGGAAAAGAAATATTATTAAGCGCTATGGAATATCAACTTTTGCAGATGCTCATGAAAAATAAAAATGCCACTGTTACAAGGCAGCAGCTTTTAAAATCACTTTGGGATGACAATAACAATTTTGTCAACGATAACACTTTAACAGTAACTATGAAAAGGTTGAGGGAAAAGTTAGGCAATCCTTCTTGCATTAAAACCGTTCGCAGTTTTGGTTATCGAATGGAGGATTAGTGTGAATAATCACACCAATCCGATTATAATGCCCTCAAAATTTGCCTATGGCATAATTTTGAGATGGCTAAATTCACATAACGCCTTGTCCGGCCACAGAAAGGGTTATTGTGATTTAAATACTATTTGTGGCCGGAAAGGCTATGTGAATTATATGAAAAAGAAAATGAAAACGCCGTTACTGATTATTGCAGTTACCTTGTGTATCAGTTTAATTATATCTGTAATTCTGTCTTTCGTTTATGCAAATAAGCAATATCATCTTACCGCCGCTCTGGCAGAACGGTTAATTGCCGAATATCCGAATAGTGAACAAAAGATTGTTGAAATTATAAAAAATAATCGGTTTGGTAATATTGAAAACTACACTTTACCTTCATACGGTTTCGACCTATCGGATTTTCTATATCCTTATAGCGTTACATCAGTTATTTCAGTAATAACTTTCACAATCATTTTTGTTATGCTTATAGCGGGAATTATCTGTTTTATCAATAAGAAATATAAGAACAGAATTCGGGAATTAACTGTTTATCTTGAGCAGATTAATGCCGGCAAGGACGTTGATATTATTTCAAGAAAAGAAGATATGTTCAGCATCTTGCAGGATGAAATATTAAAAACAATTACCGAAATGAAGATTGCCAAAGAAAAGGCAGTCAGTGAACGCATTGAATTTGCAGACAGTTTAGCAAATATTGCGCATCAGATTAAAACACCAATAACAAATATTTCACTGATAACCCAGATTGATAACAGCAAAAACGGTTCCGCTGTAAATAAGCATATTAAAAGAATGAATAGGCTTGTTGAATCACTGCTTTTAGTCTCAAAAATTGATGCGGGTGTGCTTGATTTAAAGAAAAATTATGTTGATGTTTACACATTGCTTGAACTGTCTATTGAAGAGCTGGAGCAGATAATAAACGAGAAAAATATTGTAATTAACTTGCCGAATCACGCTGATGTGTCATTCATCGGAGATATGGAATGGAGTATGGAGGCATTTATAAATATAATTAAAAACTGCGTTGAGCATACACCGAAAAACGGAAAAATCAGTTTCGCTTATTCTGTTAATCCTCTCTATACGGAAATAATCATAAATGATAACGGCGAAGGCTTTGACAAAGAGAATCTGAAAAATATATTTAAAAGATTTTATCAGGGCAAAAATTCATCAAGCGGTATCGGTATAGGTTTGTCTATTGCAAAATCTTTCATTGAAATGCAAAACGGATTTATTACCGCCGAAAATTCTAAAAACGGCGGAGCGCAATTTAACATAAGATTTTACTGTCACTGAGTTGTCACTTTTCTTTGTTATTATCCCATTGAAAGGAGGCTTCACAATGGAAATACTTAAATGTGAAAGCGTAACAAAGATTTATGACAACGGCGAAACACAGCAGAAAGCACTTGACAATATCAATTTGTCAGTTAATAAGGGTGAATTTGTTGCAATAGTCGGCGCGTCAGGCTCGGGAAAATCAACACTTCTTCATTTAATCGGAACGGTTGACAAAGTAACATCAGGCAAGATTTATATTGACGGCAAGGATATTTCAAATCTTAGTAAAGAAAAATCAGCTGTTTTCAGACGCAGAAAAGTAGGACTCATTTATCAGTTTTATAATCTTATTCCCACTTTAACGGTTGAACAAAATATTCTTTTGCCGTTAAAACTTGATAAGAAGAATTTTAACGAAAGCTATTTTTATGAGATAACATCAGTCCTCGGCTTACAGGAAAAAATAAATTCTTATCCTAATCAGCTTTCGGGAGGTCAACAGCAGAGAACCGCTATCGCAAGAGCTTTGATGTACCGCCCTGCTATTATTCTTGCGGATGAACCTACGGGTAATCTTGACCGTAAAAACTCACAAGAGATTATCGACTTGCTTAAACTCTCAAATAAAAGCTATAATCAGACGATTATCCTTATTACTCACGACGAAAATATTGCCTTGCAGGCAGAAAGAATTATAACAATCGAAGACGGAAAAATTGTTTCCGATAAAAGCACAAACCTTTAATGAGGAGGTGGTTTTATGTGGAAGGATTATTCTGTTAATTACTTAAAGAAAAATAAATCAACAGCCATTTCAATAATTGTTGCGGTATTAATTGCATCAATGTTTATCTCTCTGCTTTGCACATTATTCTATAATATGTGGGTAGATAATGTTGATAGAATAAAAGCAGATGAGGGAGATTGGCAGGCAAAAATTACGGCTGTTCTTTCCGATGATGAGATAAAAACTATAAGTAATTTTGCAAATGTAGATAAGGTTATCGTATCAGATGCTAATACAGTTGATATTTATTTTACAAAGCCGTCGGATATCTATGAGGATATGCCTTTAATTGCTGAGAAACTGAATATTGCAGATGAGCATATTGAATATCATAGTTCGCTTTTACAAAAGCAGTTTATCTATTCAAAGGAAAACGGCGAAAAGCCAATGCCGATTGAGCTGCTTTATGGCGCAATAGTGCTGATTATGTGCGTATCACTGATAATGATAATCAAAAATGCTTTCGGTTTTTCAATGAACACACGAATTAGACAGTTGGGAATTCTGCAAAGTGTAGGCGCAACCCCCAAACAGCTAAGAGCCGTTATGATACAGGAAGCTTTAGTTCTAAGTGTACCATCTGTAGTTGTTGGAATTGCAGCAGGTGTCGGCTTTGTTGCATTGTTTATAAAATATGCAAATTTCCTTACTTCGCAGATAGGCTTGCAGGGAATGAAACTTCATTATCATATACTTATGTTTATTGTTACTTTTGTTGCAACAATGCTTACTGTTCTCATTTCAATATACCTGCCTGCAAGAAAATTAAGCAAAAGCGAGTCTATTGAGCTTGTAAAAGGACAGGCAGTAAAAAAGGTTAAGAGAATAAGAAAATACAAGTTGTTTTTAAAACTATTCGGTGTTGAGGGCGAGCTTGCACGCAAGTCAATTTATATAAGACGAAAAGAATTTCGCACGGCAAGTATCTGCCTTATGCTGTCTTTTTTTGTGTTGAGCATATTTCTTAATTTTATGACGATATCCGAAATCAGTACAAATAATTCATATTGGAAACGATATGAAAATGCATGGGATATCATGGTTGAGATTAAAGGAGAAAGTCCAGATGATGAAATTCTTGACAGAATAAGAGCAACAGAAAATATTTCCTCGGCACTGCTTTATAAAACGCTGGATTCTCAAACTTTATTAACGGAAGATGATTTTAGCGATGAACTTCTTGAAAAAGGCGGTTACAAAGGCATAAATAAAAATTCCAAGCAGAATGATAACGATGAGTATGTTGTTAACGCGCCGGTACTTGTTCTTGATGACGAAAGCTTTGATGAATACTGTATTGAAAATAATATTGTAAACTATAAGAATAATTATCCGAATTCCGTTGTGATTAACAAAATCGGCGGGGTTCTCTATTATGATTCTGATGACAACGGGTCAATACCGTTTATAAAATCAGCCGATGATTTTTCACTGAATTTGCTGTTTCAGTCAGATTCCGAAAAAGTAAATGTAATCGGGTATTCTCAAAATGTGCCTCGGGTAAGAAAAGATTTTGATAAATACAGTTTGCTCCAGGTAATGTCTGAAAGTTCGTATGATGCATTAATTAATATTCAACCTGCAGACACTTCAAATATCAATATTAACACTTATTCATACGGCAATCTTGCCGAAACGGAAAATAAAGTAAAGCAGATTCTGGGTGATAAATTCAATTATACTGTTGAAAACAGAATAGACGCATATAATACAAATATTCAAATGTATGACGGCTATAAAAATATCATAACTATCATTTGTGCAATTCTTGCATGCATCGGAATATCAAATGTTTTTGCAAATACTCTTGGCTATATGCAGCAGAGAAAAAGAGAATTCGCTGAGTATCAGTCAATCGGCGTAACACCGAAAAGCATTGCAAAAATACTTTCAATAGAGGCACTTGTTATAGGTGTAAGACCGATATTATGGAGCATACCGTTTAATATATTGTTTATTCTTCTCACAACATCGGATAAAGGTATAACTTTAAGTGAGTTTCTATCAAATGCACCGATCTTGCCGACGATCTTATTTGCGATAATCATGCTTTCAGCAATAGCATTATCATACTTCATCAGCGGCAAAAAAATCCTGAATTCAAACATCGCAGATGCTCTCAAGGACGATACAATAAAATAAATAATGCACACCAACATAAACCAACACCACTTTGGATCTATCTCCAGAGTGGTGTTTTACAGGTTCAGTAATATTTATCGGAATTAAGATGACTCTAAGAATTTAAAATAGAGTTCTTATTCATTTATTAACATTATACGGAAAATTTATGAAATACTTTTTTGCCCTTTTTGATTATGATTTCTTTTTGAAATTCATCTTTTGAAACGGTTGTAAACGCATCGCTGATTTTCTGATTGTTAACCGAAACGCCGCCTTGCGCGATAAGCCGTCTGCCCTCGCCTTTTGAATTGATAATTTTTGCTTTAAGCATCATATCTATAACGGTTATCTCTCCGTTTGAAAAATCATCATCCGAAAGCAGAGTTTGAGGCATATCGCTGTTGTCTGCCCCTCCCGCGAAAAGAGCCTTGGCGGCGGTCTGCGCCTTTTGCGCCTCTTCCTCTCCGTGCACAAGCTTTGTCAGTTCAAAAGCAAGAATTTCCTTAGCGGCATTAAGCTGACTTCCCTCCCACTCGCTCATTTTATCTATTTCTTCAAGCGGAAGAAACGTTAACATTCTGATGCACTTTAAAACATCCGCATCCGCAACATTGCGCCAATACTGATAGAATTCATAGGGGCTTGTTTTTTCGGGATCAAGCCATACGGCGTTACCGGCGGTTTTGCCCATTTTGTTGCCCTGAGCGTCTGTGAGAAGAGTGATCGTCATAGCATGCGCGTCTTTGCCGAGTTTTCTTCTTATAAGCTCAGTTCCGCCAAGCATATTGCTCCACTGGTCATCTCCTCCGAACTGCATATTACAGCCGTAATGCTGAAAGAGATAATAAAAATCGTAAGATTGCATGATCATATAGTTAAATTCAAGAAATGAAAGTCCCTTTTCCATTCTTTGCTTATAACATTCGGCGCGCAGCATATTGTTTACGGAAAAACACGCCCCAACCTCGCGCAGAACCTCAACATAATTAAGATTTAAAAGCCAATCGGCATTGTTTATCATAAGAGCCTTGCCGTCCGAAAAATCAATAAACCGCTCCATTTGCCTTTTGAAGCACGCGGCGTTATGGTCTATATCCTTGCGGGTAAGCATTTTTCTCATATCTGATCTTCCAGAAGGATCGCCGATCATTGTTGTGCCGCCGCCTATAAGAGCAATCGGCTTGTTGCCGGAATCCTGAAGTCTTTTCATAAGTGTGAGTGCCATAAAATGACCTGCCGTAAGGCTGTCGGCGGTGCAGTCGAATCCTATATAGAAAACGGCTTTACCGCTGTTCACCATTTCCCTTATTTCTTCTTCATTGGTTACCTGTGCTATTAATCCGCGTTCTTTTAATTCTTCATAAATTCCCATATTATAGTCCTCCAAAACAGTATAAGTGAACATTATATTTTAAAATTACGATTCAGTCAACAACATTTCCTCTGCGCTTTTCAAAAGATTTTCGGTTATATCAAGACCGCCCATAATTCGGGCAAGCTCCGCCTTTCTGCCCTCAAAATCAAGAGGCGTTACCTTCGTTACAGTTTTGTTATTTAAAAATTCCTTTTGAATCAGAAAATGCCCGTCTGCGGCAGATGCAATCTGAGCCGAATGAGTTACGGTTATTACCTGCGTTTTTTCCGAAACGGATTTAAGCTTCATTCCGATTTTTTTACTTGCTCTGCCTGAAACGCCCGTGTCTATTTCATCAAAAATCAGCGTTCCGACCGTGTCTTTATCCGCAATAACATTTTTAATTGCAAGCATTATCCTTGAAAGCTCGCCGCCTGAGGCAATCTTGGCAAGCGGTTTCGGCGGTTCGCCGGGATTGGTTGATATAAGAAATTCGATTTTATCAAACCCAATAGAAGAGAGCTTGCCTTTGCCAAAATCAACAATAAACTGAATTTTAGGCATATCAAGAAATTCGAGTTCGCCTTTTACTCTGTTTTCAAATTCAGCCGCTGTCTTTTTTCTGTGTTCTGATAAAATCTCTGCCTTATCAACCGCAGTTTCAAGCAAAATATCATATTCAGCGCTCAGCCTTTCAAGCTCTTCGTCGTTATACAAAACAGAATTTCTCTTTTCCTTTGCCTTTTCAAGAAAATCAAGCATTTCTTCCTCAGTTGCGCCGTATTTTGCGCTGAGCCTGTAAAGCAAATCAAGTTTTTCTTCAACTTGTTCGCGCTCTTCTTCATTAAAATCAATAGAAGACAATTCGGAACTTATCAAATCCTTTATCTCCTCTATTTCCTCGCTGACTGATAACAGCTTTGACGCAATAACGCTTGCGTTGGCGGAGGTTGAGCCGAGCGC
>CANRMJ010000071.1 GCA_947631705.1 uncultured Clostridia bacterium | reverse complement strand
AATCGGCGATACGGTAACAGTTAGAAAAGCCGGTGATATTATACCTGAGGTGCTTTGCGTAAATGAAAGTGCGGGCGGAGAAATTTTTAAATTCCCGAAAATTTGCCCAAGCTGCGGAAGCGCCGTCGTGAGGGAAAACGGCGAAGCGGCTATCAGATGCATCAATCCCGATTGCCCTGCTCAATTACTGCGTAATCTTATTCATTTCTGTTCACGAGACGCTATGGATATTGAAGGTCTCGGTCCGGCGATTCTCGAAACATTTGTGGAAAACGGACTTATCGTCAGAACAGAGGATATATATTATCTGACTTATGATAAAATCGAAAGCGCAAAGCTCGACGGTTTTAAGGAAAAAAGCATAAACAATATAATTTCATCTGTTGAAAAATCAAAGGAAAACGATTTAGGAAAGCTGATTTTTGCACTTGGCATACGTCATATAGGCGCAAAAGCGGGAAAACTTCTCGCCGAGCATTTTAAAACTATGGACGCTATTGCCGATGCTGATGTTGAAGATATACTTCAAATAGACGGATTCGGGGAAATTATGGCGGTGAGCGTTGTTGATTTTTTCAAAAACGAAGAATCTTTGCAGTTAATCAATCATCTGCGAGCCTGCGGTGTGAATATGAACTCTAAAACAGTGATCAAAGATATGCGTTTTGAAGGAAAAACCTTTGTTCTAACGGGAACGCTGCCAACGCTTAAACGCGCTGAGGCGTCGAAAATAATTGAATCCTTTGGCGGAAAGACCTCTTCAAGCGTTTCAAAGAAAACGGATTATGTTCTTGCGGGAGAGGACGCAGGAAGTAAGCTTGATAAGGCAAACGCTCTCGGTATAGAAGTAATCAATGAAGAAGAATTTACGGAAATGATAAAATGAGAGAATTCAGAAAAAAGCAAAAGAAATTATACAAGTTTATGAAATCGCTTATAATTTTCGGCGCGGTGTTTATATTTATCTATATCGGAGCTCAACCATATGTGCAAAAAGCAAGCACCGCCGCTGCGATTGTTTGCGGTTATGTTTGTGATTTGTTGGTTATTGTGAACTTGTGCGTTATTTTTTCTTATTACAACAAATACGGAAAAAGTGACAGATTTCTTGAAGTAACAGAGCACGAAATATCCGATTACGGCAGTTATATCACGTCAAGAGAGAAAGGCGATTCAGCGTCATTTATAAGCGAAATGCTCTGTGATTTTAAAAATGACGGCTACGCCGTAACAACTGATACCGAGATAGACGAATTCGATTTTTCAATTGTTGCTTTTAAGAAAAAGGAATTTTTTTATGTTGCGGATATACAGTCGCTTTCACGTGATGATATCATTGCTTACATAGATGTTGTTATAAACGATATAACGGTACATAATCTTAAACGCAGCGGAAACTGTGTTCTTTGCTTTGTTACCGACAAGGCGCAGGAAAATGCCGTTGCGCTTTCAAAAATGATTACGCCGCTCGGCAAAAAAGAGCAGATAACGATTGCTCTTGCCGTTGTTGAGCCTGCGGAGCAAAAATGTTATTTCCTCGGCAATATGGAAACAAAGTGCAGAGCAATGATAGCGGAATACGTTATGCATTGTAAACTGCCATTCAGCGAAAAACATATAGGAGACAGTCATTTGCCTTTTCAGGATGAGCTTGAAGAGCGAATGCGGAAATTTGATATTAAGCAATTTAAAAACGGCAGTTTTTATGCGCATTAAGGAGTGTTTTTTTGAATAAAAGTGTTGAAAAATATATTGAGAGCCTGAAAGGGAAAAAGGTTGCCTTTGTCGGAATGGGCGTTGCCAATCTGCCATGCGCAAAGTGGCTCGCGTCAAAGGGAATCTCCGTGTATGCCTGCGATAAAAGAAACAAGGAGTATATAGGCGCCGAATGTTGCGAAGAGCTTGAAAAAGAAGGCGTGATTTTTTCACTCGGCGAGAATTATCTGAACATTCTATCGGATATGGATTTGATTTTTCGTTCAAACGGTATTCTTCCGTTTCAAAATAAATGGATAGGAGAATGTATTGAACGCGGTCAGAAGGTTACAAGCGAGGCTGAAGTCTTTTTTGAGCTTTGCCCCGCAAAAATAATAGCTGTAACAGGTTCAAACGGGAAGACAACAACATCAACTCTTATTTCCGAAATGCTTAAAGCGCAAGGCTTTAAGGTGTATCTCGGCGGTAATATCGGCAAAGCGTTGATGCCTGAGCTTGAAACAATCACAGAAAATGATGTTGCGGTTACGGAGCTTTCTTCATTTCAGTTGTTAACAATGGGCAATATGGTTAACAAGCCGGATGTTGCGGTTGTTACAAATATTGAAAGCACTCATCTTGACCACCATATCAGTCTTGACGAGTACGTTGATTCAAAAAGGAACATTTTGATATACCAAAACAGCGGTCAGAAAACTGTTCTTAACGCAGATTGCGATTATTCAATCGGCGGCAGAGTTTACCACGATATGAGATATGACGTAAGAGGACGGCTTTTTGAGTTTTCAATTCGACATTCTGTTGAAAACGGCGCTTTTATGGATAATAACGGAGATATTTTTTATGTGGAAAACGGCAAAAAAGTTTTTATTATGAACCGAAACAGCATAAATATCCCCGGTATGCATAATGTTGAAAATTATTGCACGGCTATTGCCGCCGTTTTCGATATGGTTGAGCCGGAAACTATCAGAAAGGTTGCCGAATCCTTTTCGGGAGTTGAGCACAGAATAGAATTTGTAAGGGAGCACAAAGGTGTTAAATATTACAACGATTCTATCGCAACATCGCCATCGCGCGTTATAAGCGGGCTTAACGCATTTGAGCAGAAAATAATTATGATATGCGGCGGCTCGGATAAGGGCAACGATTTGAGCGAAATGGTGCCTTATATACTTGATAAGGTAAAGCTGCTGATTTTGAACGGCGCTACGGCGGATAAGATTTATTCCGCTGTTGTAAGCAACCCCGACTATAAAATCAGCGAAATTGAAATAATTAAAGTAGACACTCTTGAAGAGGCTGTTGCGGCGGCAAGGGAGAACGCCGAAACGGGCGATATAGTTTCGCTTTGTCCCGCATGCCCTGCCTTTGACCAGTTTAAAACGTTTGAGTACAGGGGCAGAAAATTCAAAGAATTGGTAAATGGGTTTGATAAATGATGAACACTGAAGAATTGCTTGAGATGCTCACTTCCGTTCCGTGTATGGGCGGAAGTGAGAACAGAATGATTGATTTGCTTTGCAAAATACTTGCGCCGTTCGGAGAGGTGCGCACCGATGCCGTTAATAACGTTATCTGCACCTTCGGAGAGGGATTTCATTTGTTGCTTGACGCTCATACTGACGAGGTGGGAATGGTTGTTACTTCTGTAACCGACGACGGTTTCATCAAAGCCGGCGCTTGCGGCGGTATAGACAAACGAATGCTTTCCGGCGCTGAGGTCAGCATTTGGGGCAAAAGAGAAGTAAAAGGAATAATATCCGCGCTGCCTCCGCACCTTGTTAAAGCTTCTGATGAAAAAAAGGCGCCTGAAATTTCAGAAATTTCAATAGATGTTGGTATGAGCAGGGAAGACGCTGAAAAAATCATTTCTTTAGGAGATAAAATAACGTTTAAACGCCACTTTACCGAGCTTATCGGCAGCCGTGTATCGTCTAACTGTTTGGACGACAGAGCCGGAGTTGCCGCTGTTATACTTGCGCTTGAGAAACTCAAAAAACTTCCGATTAAAGTAACGGCGCTTTTTTCAACTCAAGAGGAATTGGGAACAAGAGGTGCAAAAATCGGACCATACGGTT
Source organism: uncultured Clostridia bacterium (assembly GCA_947631705.1). Classification (GTDB taxonomy): domain Bacteria; phylum Bacillota; class Clostridia; order Oscillospirales; family Acutalibacteraceae; genus Eubacterium_R. The sequence continues at coordinate 5,011 of CANRMJ010000071.1, read as the reverse complement.
TGAATGCAGACGAAGCCATTGCAATAGACGTTTCATTCGGTTATACTCCTAATTGCAGAAAAGATGAGTGCGGCGAGGTTGGCAAAGGCGCAATGATTGGAATTTCGCCCGCGCTTGATAAAAATATTTCAGACGGTTTAATTGCGGCGGCAAAAAAGAATGAAATTAAATACCAGATTGAGGTTATGAACGGTAAAACGGGAACCGATGCTGATGTTATTTCCGTTTCCGGTTGCGGAATACGCAGCGGACTTATTTCAATTCCGCTTAAATATATGCACACCCCCGTTGAGGTTGTTGATATAAATGATGTAGAGAGCGTTGCGGCGCTTATCACCGCTTACGCAGAGGAAAGGGCGGGTGTTTGATTTTGCTGAAGGAATTATGTTTATTGAACGGCACTTCGGGCGATGAAAGCAAAGTGAGTGAATATATTATCGGCAAAATAAGCGGATATTGCGAATATAAGGTAGACCCGCTCGGTTCGATTATCGCTTTCAAAAGAGGCAAAAAAACGCCCGATAAAAAAGTTATGATCTCCGCTCATATGGATGAGGTTGGATTTATTATTACAAATATAACAGACGACGGCTATCTTAAATTTAACAGCGTGGGCGGAATTTCTTACGGAGCGGTGTTAGACAGGGAAATTATCGTAAACGGTGTTAAAGGCGTTATCGGCACGAAGGCGGTTCATCAGCTGTCTGCCGATGAAAAAAACACCCTGCCGGACTTTTCGGAGCTTTATATCGACATAGGAGCAGCGAGCAGAGAAGAGGCGGAAAGCGTTGTTTCTGCCGGCGATTTTGCCTATTTCGCGGGAGATTATTCGGATTTCGGAAACGGCTTTGTTAAATCCAAAGCTCTTGACGACAGAATCGGCTGTATGCTGATGATTGAGATTATACGATCTGAATTGGAATATGACGCGTATTTTTGCTTTAACGTTCAGGAAGAGATTGGACTGCGCGGAGCGGCTTGCACGTCTTTCTGCGTTCAAAGTGATATTTCCGTTGTGTTAGAGGCAACAACCGCCGCTGATTTGTGCGGCATTCAGGGCGCTGACAGGTGCTGTGTTTTGGGCGGAGGACCCGTAGTGTCTTTTATGGACGGCAGAACGGTTTACGACAGGGATTTATATAATCTTGCGTTTGAAACAGCGAAGAAGAATAATATTAATATTCAAACGAAAACGCTTATTGCGGGAGGAAACGACGCGGGCGCAATTCAATCAAGCGGCAGGGGCAGCCGCGTACTTGCAATTTCTCTTCCGTGCAGATATATTCATTCCGCGGCGAGCGTTGTTAAAAAGTCGGATATAGATGAAACGAGAGCGCTGCTTTGCGCGTTGCTTACGAAATTATATGATTAAGCAAATAGAAGAAATCCCAGAGCTTTCGGGATATGAAAAAACAGATATTTATTCAGTAAGAATTCTTTCACTTTTAAGCGCGTACGGGTGCAAATATTCCTTTGCGCGCTTTTATAAGCAGATTAACGGCAGCGGAAAGTTAACCTCTATTATTTCTTCGCTTGACGGAAGTATGACAGTTTCATACAATGAATCCGCCGATAAAAACGAAATATCAGATTTTGCCTCTGTTATCGGTTTTTCCTGTCTGCTTTGTGATGAAAACCTTGAAAATGATTCTTCGTATGAGAGTGGCGAAGTGATGAAATCGTTCAGAAAAATTGAAATTCCCTGCGATTTTTCACAGCTTGACGAATATCCTGATTTGCTTGATATGTATAATTTTATTGATTACGGCGAAACGGATTTTAAGTCGTGGTATACGGATATAAGTTACAGAATTCGCCACAATGCCGCGAAAGCCTTCGGTTTAAAAAACGGTAACGAAATTATATCAACTGCTGTTTTATCATCAATTTATAAAAACAGCGCCGTTTTAACAGGAGTAAGAACAAAACCTGAATACCGTCGCAAAGGTTGTGCGTCCGCTCTTGTTTCAGCCGTTTGTTGCGATTTTTGCGGCGATGTTTATTTGATGAGGGAAAGCGAAAAAAACGAAAAATTTTATAAAAAGCTCGGATTTGAAAATATCGGAAGATGGAGAATGTATAAATGACGCCATTTTTTAAAATAGACAAAAGAATAGAGTCCGCGTCTGAAAGAGCGCTTGAAAAATGCGCCGATCAGTTTGCGGAAATTGAAAAAATCACCGAATATAATCAACTAAAGGTTCAGTCTGCTTTTATTGAACACGGCATATCGGAAAGCCATTTTGTTTCAAGCACGGGCTATGGCTACAGTGACAGGGGACGTGAAACTCTGGACAAGGTGTGGGCTTCGGTTTTCGGAACAGAGGATGCTTTAGTCCGTCATAATTTCACCTGCGGCACTCACACGCTTGCCACAGCGCTTTTCGGTGTTCTACGACCGGGCGATAAAATGCTTTGTGTTACAGGCACGCCATATGATACTATACATAATGTTATAGGAACAAAAGGCAGCGGAATGGGTTCTTTAAAGGATTTCGGAATAATTTATGATGAAGTGCCTTTAAAGAATGACAGACTTGATTATGAGGCAATAGAAAAAAATGTTGACAGCTCCGTTAATATGGTTTATATCCAACGCAGCCGAGGTTACGAGCTTAGACCGAGTCTTTTTGTTGAGGAAATCGAAAAGGTTGTAAATATTGCGAAAAGGAATAATCCCCAAGTAATTGTAATGGTGGATAACTGTTACGGAGAATTCGTGCAAACGAGGGAGCCGAGTGACGCGGGCGCTGATTTGATTGCGGGCTCGCTTATTAAAAACGCCGGCGGCGGAATAGCCAGAACAGGCGGTTATATTGCGGGCAGAAAAGATTTGATAGAGAAATGTGCATATAGATTAACTACCCCGGGTCTCGGAAAAGAAGTAGGCGCAACTCTTGGGCATAACAGAGAGCTTTACATGGGTTTGTTTTACGCTCCTCATTCAGTCGGCGAGGCTCTTAAAAGCGCAGTATATATCGCGGCCTTTTTTGAGGATTTCGGCTATAAAGCAATTCCGTCTTATAATGAAAAACGCTCAGATATAGTGCAGTCTATAGGTCTTGAAAATCCTGACAGTTTGGTTGCGTTCTGCCGTGGAATTCAAAGCGGCAGTCCGATAGACAGCTTTTTATCGCCGGAGCCGTGGGATATGCCGGGTTATGACAGCAAGGTTGTTATGGCCGCGGGAACGTTTACACTCGGATCAACTATTGAGCTGTCGGCAGACGCCCCGATAAGAGAGCCGTATTTTGCTTGGGTTCAGGGCGGGCTTAACTTTTACAGTTCAAAAATCTGTGCCATGCTTGCGGCTCAGCAGATGCTGGAAAGGGGACTTTTAAACAATGTATAATTACAGCGGAATAAAGCCGGAAATCATTGAACTTTTGTCCATTAACAGATTCAATGATTCAAAACCTTTTTATGAGGAGCATAAGGAAGAGCTTAAGCAAGGCGCAACAGTGCCGATGAGGCAGATCGTGCTTGACTTGTCGGATATTATGAGCGAGCTTGATCCTCTTGCCGATTTAAATCCCGTTTATGCCGTTTCAAGAATAAGACGGGATACGAGGCGCTCTAAAAGTAAAATGATGTACCGCGAAAATCTTTGGCTTATGTTAAGACGCAATAAAGGCATATATCCGTTTGCGCCCTTTTATTGGTTTGAATTTTCACCTATGGGATATATGTTTGGGCTCGGTATGTGGACATACAGACCTTCACAGCTTGACGCTCTGCGTGAAAAAATCGCAGGCGAACCCCAAAGGTGGCTTACGGCGGTTAAGGCGGCAGAGGATGCCGGACTTACATACAACACAAGTGATTTTTATAAAAAAGACAGAATTCCCGACGCTCCCGAAGAGGTTAAACAGTATATTAATGCGAAAAATGTTGAATTCAGCCGTTGGAGCACCGAACTGAACAATATTGCAACAACAAAAATCATAGATGAACTTAGGCTTATGATTGACATTTCATCGCCTATGTATGAATTTTTAATTGAGGCTTATGATAAAGCGCTAAGTGAGGGTTTGATTAATGCAGACGATTACAGAAGATAAATTGTTAAATTTAAAAAGCGGAACCGATATAAGGGGCGTTGCGGTAAAAACAGAAAATGAGGAAACTGAGCTTACCGACGATGTGGTAAAAAGAATCTGCGCCGCGTTTGTCCGCTGGTTCAAAAAAAGAGAAAACAGGCGGAATGTCAGAATAGCCGTCGGTCACGATTCAAGAATTTCGGCACAAAGAATCAAAAAAGCCGCCATTGAGGCTTTTACTTCGGAGGGAGCCGACGTATATGATTGTTCGCTTTCGTCAACCCCCGCAATGTTTATGTCTTTAGTTCTTGATATAAAAGCAGACGCGTCGCTTGAAATCACCGCGTCGCATCATCCTTATCAGCGAAACGGTCTTAAATTTTTTACGCGCGACGGCGGACTTGAAAGCTACGAACTCAGCGAAATTCTATCTGAGGCGGCGTCAATTCAAATCGGAAACAAGAGCGCAACCGTTTCCGAATACGATTTTATGAGCGTTTACTGCGCCCATTTGAGGGAAATTATATGTGACGGTGCGAACTGCGGAGAAAAACCGCTTTCGGGACTAAAAATCGCTGTTGATGCGGGAAACGGCGTGGGCGGATTTTTTGCTCTGAATGTGCTTACTCCGCTCGGGGCTGACGTGAGCGCGAGCAGATATCTTGAGCCGGACGGAATGTTCCCTAATCATATTCCGAATCCCGAAAATAAGGATGCTATCGCTTCAGCTTGCGATATGGTTAAATCATCGGGCGCTGATTTTGGTTTTATCTTTGACACCGATGTGGACAGAATGGGGTGCGTGAGCGCAAACGGGGAGGAAATAAACAGAAACCGCCTTGTTGCTCTCGCGTGCGCGGTGACGCTTAACGGCGGCACTGTTGTTACAGACAGTCTGACTTCAGACGGATTGCGTGAGTTTATTGAAAAAGATCTTGGCGGAAAGCAGATTCGTTTTAAGAGAGGCTATA
>CANRMJ010000070.1 GCA_947631705.1 uncultured Clostridia bacterium | reverse complement strand
CCGTACCTTTGTACGCCTACGAATTGCCAAAAGGCGAATTCAGTTCCGTTTCTCGAAGTCTGTCAGCGTGTAGAAATCTGATTCTTGGATTTTTTCTACACGCTGAATCCGCAGTCTCTGCGGTTTTTTATAAATAATTTATTTTTTATTCAAATTGCCGACTTGAAACGAAAAACTGTGTATGATAATATATAGCATATAAATTTTCTGAATACTCGGTGGTGGAAAAATGAGCCCGTTGTTAAAAAAGAAAAATAGTGTTGTTCCAATTTTAATTCTTGCGTTTTTGATTCCGTTTGTAATCACCTGCGCCGCGCTTTTTATAGGCAAAATGGCGCCGTTCGGCGATACAAGCCTGCTGATATGGGACGCAAAAATGCAATATAAGGATTACTTCTGCTATTTGTGGGACGTGCTCCACGGCAACGCAAGCCTTGATTATTCCGCGTCGAAATCTCTGGGCGGACCTATGATAGGTCTTGTGACTTATTATCTTACCTGCCCGCTTAACCTTTTGGTTTATTTCTTTAAAAAGTCTCAGATAAGCATTTTCTTTTCAATGCTAACAGTGCTTAAAATATCTTTTTCAGGGTTAACGAGCAGTTACTTTATTAAAAAAAGATACGATATTCACCCGATTGCGGTGCTCATACTTTCCACTTCATATGCAATGATGGAGTATAATGTTTATTACAGCAGAAATATCATGTGGCTCGACGGAGTTGTTATGCTTCCGCTTGTTTGCCTCGGCGTTTACGAACTGCTGTATAAAAACAGGAAAGGACTTCTTCTGTTTTCTGTTCCTGTTGCGATCATATCAAATTGGTATTCGGGTTATATGGTCTGCCTTATGGCGGGATTATATTTCCTGTTTGAACTTGCGCTGAAATATGATTACAGAGATTATAAAAACGTTCTCAAAAAGGCTTTTTTTGATTGTGTTCGAGCCGTCGGCGCTATGCTTGTAGGCGTTATGATCAGTGCAGTTGTCCTTCTGCCGGCATGTATGTCTCTTATAGGAGGAAAAGCCGAATTTAAACTTTTGTATACTCAAATGAATTTCAGCCTGCTCTATTTATTTAGCGGGTTTGATATAAATGCAAGCGTAAACAGCGCGAAATCTCCTATTCTTTATTGCGGCGGAATAGCTGTTGTGCTTGTTGTTTACCTGTTCTTTGATAAAAGAATAAAACTCAAAACGAGAATCGCCGGCGGAGTGCTTTTTGCATTTGTTTCTTTGAGCTTTGTTTTTAAGCAGCTTGAAATGATTTGGACTGCGTTTGTTCGCAGCAATTCCTATAATTACAGATTTGCGTTTGTTTTCGCCTTTGTTATGATTATGCTTTCGGCAATCACACTGCGCGAAATACAAAATCACGGCAACAAAATAAATAAAGACGCGTTGAAAAAAGCTGTTCTCACAATAGGCGCGATTGTGCTTTTGCTTGATTTGACAGGCAGTTACGAAAATCGTTTTGTTGCAAATATTTATGCTGTCGGCTATGCTGTGTACGCAGTTTTGGCGCTTTTGATTTTTTGCGGAAAAAAGAAAGGAAAAAGAGCCGCGTTTTTAAAATTCGGCAGCATTATTGCCGCCGTTCTTCTCCTTGCATCCGAGCTCGGAATGAATTCACTGATTTCTTACAAAAATTTAAAATTTTCCGAGTCGCGCTTTGAAAATTATGTTGAGAATACCGAAGCAATGATAAACGAACTGAAAGCGCAGGATCCGTCTTTTTACAGATTTGAAAAAAATCATTGTATTCTTGACGATACAGGCTCCGATATTGCCACCTGTGAGGCGCTGATGTATGGTTACAACAGCATTGAGCATTACAGCTCCACCTATGATCCAAGCGTTGACAAATTCCTGGCGTCAATGGGTTATTCCGATTCAACTTATATTCCCGATGAGGAATCAAAGGATAAAATTCTTTTCCCCACAGACACTTATTGGAACAGCCCGATTCTGCTCACGGATTCGCTTTTAGGCGTAAAATACTATATGTGCAAGGATTCCCCGCAGGAGAAGATGAATCTTTCCGCGCCGTTGAAAGAGGGATATAATGTTTATAAAAATCAATATGCGCTCGGTCTTGCGTACAATGTTTCGCGGAATATCGAAGAAAATTTGGAATACGGACTGAATCCGTTTGAAAATCAACAGAAATTCCTGTCTGCTGTTCTTGGTGAGAAAACGCAGGTTTATGTTTCTCCCGAAACAAGCCTAAAATCGTTCAGCAACGGCGTGGAAAAATATACTATTACCGCAAAAACAGACGGTCCGATGTATTTCTATTCGGACGGCTCCCGATTCCATGATGATTATTATCAATGCTACTGTCTGCTTTATGTGAACGGCGAGCGCGTTCAGAAAATATGCGGAAGATTCAACTACAACGTTATTTATATCGGAAATTACAAGAAAGGCGAAACGGTTGATCTTGTAATCAACAATAAATCAAAGAAAAGTAAAGAACGCTCCGTTCAGCACGAGTTTTATACCGCTCAGCTTGATATGAACGCTTTTGAAACGGCAATAAAAGCTGTTTCGTCTTCAGCAAACAGCGATTTGAATATAAAAGGCAATACCGTTTCGGGAACCTACACAACGGATACCGACAGCACTGTAATGCTGACGATTCCTTATTCTGATGGCTGGCAGGTATATATTGACGGTGAAAAAGCTTATTATAAAAATCTTGCGGGAACATTTATAGGTATAGATTTGACTGCTGGAACCCACACCGTTGAAATGAAATATAAAACACAGTATATCAACTTGGGCGTTGCGGTAACTGCCGCAGGTCTTGTGCTTGCAGCGGTTTGGTTAAGCTCTGATTTTCCTATCAAAAAAAGAAAAAATAAAAACTGATTTATATTAAATCCGAGGAGAATTCCTCGGATTTTTTTTGCGCAGTTTTGACGAAAAATGAATTTATAGAGCAAAAAAACAAAAAGTGAAAAAAAATCACTAAAATTTGTAAAAACTATTGCATATTTTTACCATATGTGTTAAAATGTGAACGAAATTCACACAAAGGAGGTTTTTTTATGAAAAACAATCTAAAAGTTCTGATTGCCGATGATTCTGCGTCGTTCGGCAAAGAATGTAAAAAGGAGCTCGAGGCGGCAGGATTTGATGTTGTACTTACGGGAAAGGACGGAATGCGCGTAATGGCGATGATAGATTCTCAGCATTTTGATGCTGTGCTTATGGACGCTTTTATGTCGCACGCCGACGGTGCCGAGGTGCTGGAGCATATTGCCGAGTCGCTTGCCGAGAAGCCGCTTGTTCTTCTTGTTTCAGCCATTGACAATGCCGAATTTGAGGAGCAGATGATAAACGCGGGCGCGGATTATTATTTTATCAAACCCGTAACCGCTCAGTCTGTTGCAAAAAGAATCGAGAGGCTTACTTCATGGAAGTCTGAAAAGCAAAAGCGTTCTTCTTCGGCGTTTGCCGATAACGATATAGAGGTTGTTATTTCGGACATAATGAGGCAGATAGGTGTGCCCGCACACATAAAGGGGTATCAGTATCTTCGCACCGCGATTAAGCTGTCGGTTGAGGATTCGGAAATGCTTGGTTCGGTAACAAAGCTGCTTTATCCTACCGTAGCAAAAATGTATAACACAACTTCCTCGCGCGTTGAACGTGCAATCCGCCACGCGATTGAGGTTGCATGGGACAGGGGAGATGTGGATGTTCTCTCTTCCTATTTCGGCTACACTATCCAAAGCCAACGAGGAAAACCCACGAACAGCGAATTTATTGCCATGATTGCCGATAAACTCAAGCTCTCGCTGAAAACTACGGCATAATAATTAAAAAAACGCGTCTCGGTTCAACAGTATGAAAACAAGTAAGTTGAGCAGAGGCGCTTTTTATTGTTATGTTTTTTATGATTTTGTAAAAATGTTTAATTGCCGAACAAAACAATAATTAATTTTAAAATCTATATGTTGTGGCATGAGCGGAAATTCACCCCAAGCTGCACTAAATATTTTATTTGTGCAAAAGTACAGAATTTTTAGACGTAATGTTGTGAAAAATCACTTAAAAAATTTTTTCCAAAAAATGCTTGACAAGTGTTTCTATATATTATATAATATGCGAGCGTGTGAAAAAGCCTAATTATATATTATTATAATATAACTTATTTCACACAACAAGATATGCGTTGATGCCGGAGGTGGCGTTCAGGGTGCTGCTGCACTGAACGGGAATTTCGGCGGAGTATGTCCGATTTTAAACCGGGCGAAATCATATCGGAATTCACGCCTTGCAGGCGGCTTGCGAACGTCTGCGGCTGAGTGGATAAATCTGTGCCCGAATGATGTTTTGTCATTCGGTTATTAAACAGACAGGGTTGAAACACACGGCAGGGTGTCAGAAAAAACCGATAAAACTCGCACCAATATTTTTCAGGAGGAAAAGTACATGGCAGCAAGCAAAGTTAAAATCCGCATAAGACTTAAAGGCTACGATCACAGTCTTGTTGATCAGGCCGCGGAAAAAATCGTTGAAACTGCAAAGAACACAGGCGCTCAGGTAAGCGGTCCGATTCCGCTTCCCACAGAGAAAGAAGTTATCACAATTCTCCGTGCCGTACACAAGTACAAATACAGCCGCGAGCAGTTTGAACAGAGAACACACAAAAGACTCATAGACATACTCAGACCGTCGAACAAAACAGTTGAGGCGCTGACAAGTCTTGAGCTCCCGGCAGGCGTTGAAATAGAAATCAAGTTATAATTTCTTAATCGCAGTCGAGGTCAAGTTGGGAAACCAACCAATAACCAAGGAGGAAAACATATGAAGAAAGGTTTAATCGGTAAGAAAATCGGCATGACCCAGATTTTCACCGAAAACGGAAAAGTGATTCCCGTAACGGTGATTGAGGCGGGTCCGTGCGTAGTTACCCAGAAGAAAACAACTGAGAACGACGGTTACGAGGCTGTTCAGGTAGGTTTCGGCGATGTTAAGTTGAACAGAGTCAACAAGCCCATGAAAGGTCATTTTGATAAGAACAACGTCGCTCCCAAGAAAACACTTAAAGAATTTCGTCTTGACGATTGTTCGGTGCTTAACGTCGGCGACATAATCAAGGCGGACACATTCGCAGAGGGCGAGATCGTGGACGTTAAGGGCACATCAAAGGGTCACGGAACGGCAGGCGCGATCAAGCGCTGGAATTTCTCAAGACTCCGCGAATCTCACGGCACAGGTCCGAATGCTCGTCATCAGGGTTCACTCGGCGCCTGCTCAAGTCCCTCAAGAGTATTTAAGGGCAGAAAAATGGCAGGCCATTACGGTCATGAAACAGTAACAATTCAGAATCTCACGGTTGCAAAGGTTGACGCTGAAAACAATCTTATCGCAATCAAGGGCGCCGTTCCCGGTCCCAAGGGCGGAATTGTTGTAATCGCAGACGCGGTTAAGGCTTAACGAAAGGAGAGATTAATAATGGCACAGGTTCAGGTTTACAGCCAGGAAGGACGCAAGACCTCAAAAATGGAACTTGCAGATTCCGTTTTCGGCATTGAGCCGAACGGTTATGCAATGCATCTTGCAGTTGTCAGCTATCTTGCTGCACAGCGTCAGGGAACTCAGTCAACTCTCACTCGTTCGGAAGTTTCAGGCGGCGGCGCAAAGCCTTGGAGGCAAAAAGGAACAGGGCGCGCCCGTCAGGGTTCAAACCGCAGCCCGCAGTGGACGCATGGTGGCATTGCTCTCGGTCCAAAGCCGAGAAAATATAAAGTAAACGTTAACAAAAAAGTTAAAAGACTTGCAATGAAGTCGGCACTCTCAAGCAAGGTTGCGGAATCCGAAATGATGGTTCTCAATAAGCTTGAGCTGGACGGCATAAAAACCAAAGCGATGGCAGAGGTTTTCACGAAACTGAAAACAGGAAAGAAAGTTCTTCTTGTTCTTCCCGAAAACAACGAGGTAATCTATAAGAGCGCACGCAATATTGAGGGAGTAAAGGTTGTTACCGTAAATACGCTTTGCGTATACGATATTCTTAACTGCAACAATTTTGTTGTTCTTAAAGATGCCGCAAAGAAAATTGAGGAGGTATATGCATAATGAAATCTGCTCAGGATATTATCCTCAAGCCAATCATTACCGAAGAATCAATGTCCGGTATTATGATGAAGAAATATACCTTCAAGGTTGCTAAAGACGCAAACAAAATCGAAATCGCAAAGGCTGTTGAAGAGGTTTTCCCCGGAACGAAAGTTAAGAAGGTAAACACAATCAACGTCCGCGGTCACGAGCGCCGTCAGGGAGCAAACAGCGGTTACACTCCCTCTTGGAAAAAGGCAATCGTTACACTCACTGAGGATTCAAAGGAAATTGAGTTCTTCAACGATATGATGTAATCGCGTCAACACATATATAAATAGTATAGCAAATGAGAAAATTTCGGATAATGAGGTATGATGGGCGCCATCTCATCGCAAAGTTATTCGGAAAGGAGAAATAATAATGGCAATCAAGTATTATAAGCCGACTACTCCTTCCAGAAGAAATATGTCGGTAACCGATTATTCTTCCCTCTCAAAGGTTGCTCCCGAAAGATCATTGCTCGAACCAATCAGCAAGAAATCAGGTCGTAACTCCTACGGAAGAATCACAGTCCGCCATCGCGGAGGCGGAAACAGAAGAAAATACCGCGTTATAGATTTCAAAAGGCAGAAGTTTGACATTCCCGCAGAGGTTAAAACGATTGAATACGATCCCAACCGTTCGGCTCACATCGCTCTTATTCAGTATGAGGACGGAGTAAAGAGTTATATTATAGCTCCCGAGGGATTAAGCGTTGGCAGCACCGTTGTTTCCGGCCCGCACGCCGATATCGTTCCGGGAAATGCTCTTCCCCTTGAAAATATCCCGGTTGGTACAATCATTCACAATGTTGAGCTTTATCCCGGCAGAGGCGCCCAGCTTGCACGTTCGGCAGGCAACAGCGCACAGCTTATGGCTCTTGAAGGTGCGTATGCACTTCTCAGATTGCCGTCGGGAGAGCTTCGCAACGTTCCCCGCAGCTGCATGGCAACCGTAGGCGTAGTCGGAAATGCCGATCACGCAAACGTTAAAATCGGTAAGGCGGGTCGCAAGCGCAATATGGGCTGGCGCCCGACAGTCCGCGGTTCTGTTATGAACCCGAACGACCACCCGCACGGCGGCGGCGAAGGTAAGTCACCAATCGGCCGTCCCGGTCCTGTAACCCCGTGGGGTAAGCCCGCTCTCGGATACAAGACGCGCAACAAGAAAAAAGCATCTAACAAGATGATAGTAAGACGCCGCAACGGCAAATAAGAAGAAAGGAGAAGATTAAATGAGCAGAAGTACTAAAAAAGGCGCTTATGTTGAAGAAAGCCTCTTTAAAAAGGTTGCAGCTCTCAACGAAAAGGGCGACAAGCAGGTTATAAAAACATGGTCAAGAAGTTCAACAATCTTCCCTGAATTCGTAGGACACACATTTGCTGTTCACGACGGAAGAAAGCATGTTCCCGTATATGTTACGGAAGATATGGTTGGACACAAGCTGGGCGAGTTTGCCCCCACAAGAACTTTCCGCGGTCATGCGGGCTCAAAAACATCAAAGTAAGCGAAAGGAGATTTAAACTATGGAAGCAACAGCTAAAGCAACATACGTTCGTATATCTCCCCGCAAGGTGCAGATTGTTCTTGATTTAATCAGAAATCAGCCTTGTGACAAGGCAATGGCTATTCTTCAGTACACGCCTAAGGCCGCCGCTGAGCCGCTCAGAAAGGTTCTTAAATCGGCAATGGCAAATGCTGAAACCAACCACAATATGGACGTATCGAGATTATATGTAAGCTACTGCAACGTTACCGCAGGGCCGACGCTCAAAAGAATTCAGCCCCGTGCGCAGGGCAGAGCTTACAGAATCAACAAAAGAACATCACACATCACAATTACCGTTAAGGAAACGGAAGACTGAGCAGGAGGAAAAGTTAGATGGGACAGAAATGTAATCCGACCGGTTTAAGAATCGGTGTTATCAAAAACTGGGACTCCCGCTGGTATGCTAAGAAGGGTGAGTTCGGGCAGACTCTCGTAGATGATTACAAGCTCCGCGAGTATCTCCTTGAAACACTCAAAAGCGCAGGTGTTCCAAAGATTGAAATTGAACGTGATGCAAAGCGTGTAAGAATCAATATCCACTGTGCAAAGCCCGGTATGGTTATCGGTAAGCAGGGCGCAGAGATTGAAAAGCTCAAGGTTATTTGCGCTAAGAAATTAGGCAAGAGCGCTGATCAGGTTTTCATTAATATAATGGAAATCAAACAGCCCGATCTCAACGCCGTTCTTGTTTCACAGAGCATAGCAACTCAGCTTGAAAAGCGTGTTTCGTTCCGCCGTGCGGTTAAGCAGGCTATCAGAAACACAATGCGTCTCGGCGCACGCGGTATCAAGGTTCAGGTTTCCGGCCGTATCGGCGGTGCGGAAATTGCCCGCACAGAAACATATAAAGAGGGCACAATCCCGCTTCAGACGATTCGTGCGGATATTGATTACGGAACTGCCGAGGCGGCAACAACCTACGGCCGTATCGGCGTTAAGGTTTGGATTTATCAGGGCGAGGTTCTTCGCGAGTCAAGAAATAAAGACAGGGCTCCGAGAAGAAACAACAATCGCCGCAGAGATAATCGCAGGGAAGGAGGAAATCGCTAATGCTTTTGCCTAAGCGTGTTAAGCACCGTAAGCAGCACAGAGGTCGTATGACCGGCGAGGCTGCAAGAGGTAACAAGGTAACATACGGTCAGTATGGTCTTCAGGCCACAGAGCCCGCATGGATAACAGCCGCTCAGATTGAGGCTGCCCGTGTAGCCATGACCCGTTATACTAAGCGCGGAGGCCGCGTTTGGATTAAGATTTTCCCCGATAAGCCGGTTACGGCAAGACCTGCCGACACCC
>CANRMJ010000069.1 GCA_947631705.1 uncultured Clostridia bacterium | reverse complement strand
CGCCATCTCGTGTGTGACGATCACCATCGTGATATGCCGAGGGAAAAGCGCATAAACACGCCCGCCTCTCAAACAAAATCGCTAAAAGCGAACCACCGTTTTGAATATTATAACATAACAAATATTAACTCTGCAAGCATAAAACTCAGAATTACGCAAAAAGGCATTTAATTTTTGAACAACTGCGGGATAAAAAGCGTTTTAAATTAATTTGATTGTATTATGGTTACATTTTCAAAACCGCAGTTCAGCTGCTGCGTTGCTATTTCCTTAATCTGCAAAATAACAGTATCTGAAAGCTCTTCAACATCAACAATAACGTCTACGCGTGTTCCGTCCTCGCTGACCACGGCAAGGCAGTTATTGATACCCTTCGCCTGAACAAGCGTTTCTATTTTGTTTTCCGCCTCTATGTTTGCAGATATACGCGCAACGCTCTCCGCGGCGGTTTTTCTTGAATCCTCTTTTTCGTCTGTTGCGTTTATAACTTTCTGCAATTCCTCAAGCGCGGCGTCTCTTGCCGTTTGCCGATCCGCTCTTGCGGATGAAAAATAATCGTTTTCGGCTTTTGTTGTAACCTCTGTCGGCGCGTCAACATACGTTGCCTCACCGAGTGTTTTTGTCTGAGAAGAGGAAACGGCGTTAATTTTTGATGATATATCGCTGTTTTCCCAATACCAATTTCCTCCGAGACCTATTGCAAGAAGCAAAACAAATATAGAAAGTGCCGTTTTTGTTTTTTTGTCTTTTCTTTTTTTGATTTCTTCTTCGGTCATCAAGCCTTTTACTTTAGCTTTTTTCTTGCCCTTTAATTCTTTGTTTTCATCCATAATAATTACCATAGCCTTTCCGCTCACAAATATTCTGTTTATGAGCTTAGTTTTGAAACAGATATTCTGTTTGATGAAATATTAAACAGCGCCGACACACATTGAATGATTTTTTCTCTCACAACAACGTTATCACCGCCTGAGCAAACGACTGCCACACCCTCTATTTCGGGAAAATTCTCTTTCAACAATATAGGGCTGTCGCCGTTTTCTCCGTCATAAATAACATATTCATTATTTTCATTATAAGAACTGTCATTCCGTGAATTTTCAGTATTTTTTGCATAAACCCCTTCCGAGGTGTTTTTCAGCGTTATCATCACTCTGCAATCGCCCACTCCGTCCATACTTGATATCAAGGTGCTCAGCTCACTGTTAAGACTGTTCACATAAGACGCATAATCGGTGGAAGTGACCTCCGCTTTCTTGCTGTTCGGGTCAAAATTGATTTCCGACAGAAGGATTAAAATAATTCCTATTATTCCCGCGGCAACGAGCAGCTTTGTTTTCATCGACTTACCGCCAAGCGACGCAGTGATTTTTTCTTTTAAATTATTCACCTGTATTCTTCACATCCGCAACTATACCCAAATTCTCAAAAACAATATTTTTCACGTCTTCGGGCGAATAATCGTCCGTAACGGAAATACTAACTCTTTCTATTGAAATTTCATCGCCTTGCTGAGTCACCTCCGCACTCACTGATGAATTATTTATCCCGTTTTGGTTCAGCATATAAATAACCGAGTTTTCAACTTCGGTCTTTGCCGCATTTTCAACAACGTTTTCATATTCGCTCTCGAAATCGAAATCAAGAACGAAATCGGATGCGTCGAAATCTGTGAGCGGATACAAAAACGAAACGAAAATAAAAACGGAAATTATAACTTTATAAAATTTTCCCATAGTACCCCGCGGAGATAAAATGGAGAAAATAACAGATATTATAAGCGTTATGCAAATACAAAACGTCCAGCTTTTTATGTAATCCATTATGCACTTCCTTTTGCCGCAACAAGTATGCCGATTGAAATAATTGTTGTAACCATTGAGAGTATCAGTATAACGTTCATAATCAGCATAGCGTCGCAAAACGCCTTTAAAATCATCGTTACGGAGCTGTCTCCGAACACATCTGAAACAATGCCTGAAACTGACAAAAAAAATCTCCAAAGCGCAACTTGAATAATTGCCGGCAGAAACACAAGCGCCACAGCTATAATTCCCACTACACCCACACTTGAACGTATGAGAGAAGAATAAGACTGAATTGAAAGCAGCCCCTCGGCTATCGCGCCGCCGATTACAGGCACTACGGAATTGATGGCAAATCTTATCGAACGAAGTCCTATTGCATCTGCCCGTGCCGAAACCGCTGTTTTTATTGATAAAACCGCAACGAATGCCGTTGCACACACGGAAATTGCCATTGTGATATATTTTTTCATAAAGGCAAGCAACGATTTTAAATTAAGTTCACTTCTGATCCCGGAGCATATTCCTATCGCAAGAAAACAGTTTGTGAGAGGTATAAACACATTTTTTGATATATAATTAAGCACCTGAGCAAATGATAGGAGCATAGTATTCGTGGAAAACGCGGCAAGCGTGTTGCCCGATGTGGCAACTATTACGCAAAACACAGGAATGAACGCATACATAAAATCCGCGCAAACGGATATTGTGGCGCACGCGCTGCTGATTGTTGTTCTCATTTTCACGGCGAGAACAACCGCAATAATCAATGCGCTTACTGTTGAAAAAAGCGAGCTCATTTCATCATTTATCATTGTTGATTTAAGGCTCTTGAAAAGAGAGGAAAGTATAATAAAAACAAATATAATTATGCAGGATTCAAGCGGAGTCTGAGCCGCGCCTTTAATAATATCCGCCGCTATATCCGTTATATCCGACAGAGTAAAACTAACAAGTGTGTTATAATCAAAATCAGTCAGTCCGAGCCCGTCTAACATATCATAAGTTTCATCATCAAGCTCATCCATAAACGAAAAATCATAGCTTTTAAGATATTCACGATATTCATCTTCTTCGCTGCAGAGCACGGCGCTCGGCAAAGAAAGCAGAAATACAAAAATAATAATTGCGTATAAAAATCTTTTCATTCCAGAAGTCCCGATATAATTTTAATAACCGTTTCAAACAGCGGCAGAATCATTGCGATAACTATTATCTTGGCAGCCGTTTCGGTTTGACCCGCCAACGCGTTTTCTCCGCAATCGCGGCACAAATCGGCAGTAAACTGCGTTATAAGTGTTATTCCAAGAACCTTTATCATCAACCGTATGTAGGAAGATGCGCCTTCAACCGATGATGATAAATCACTGATAGACGCGAATATATCCGATACGCCGGAGGCTATTTTTATGAATATCATCACTGAAGCCGCAAGCATAATGATTATCGAAACGGTTTTATTGTAATCCCTTACAAAAACGGCCAAAATAAGCGCCGAAAGCGAAATACCGATAAGCTCTGTCATAGATTAAAAAGTGATTTTACAGCCGAAAAAAGCTCGCTTATTTCGGGTATCAGCATCATAAGCACCACTATTACTCCCGCAAGAGTGGTAAACATTGCCTGATCGTCACGCCCGCTCCTTACCAGCACGGTATTAAGCACAGAAACAATGATTCCTATAGCCGCGATTTTGAATATAAAATTGACGTCCATTTATCCTCCCTAAGCGGCATACGGAGCCGTTTTCTTTAAAAATTCTTTTTATCAAAGACTTAAAGTCCGTTATTCAATATTAATCGAAAACAAAACAGCCGTTCACAGCCTAATCAGACAGTGAAATTATTTGACTTGGTTATATCAGAACAAGAGTAACAGCAAGTCCACCGAAAATTCCGAAGGCAATATATAACCGGCTTTTGTTTTTATAACACTCCTCATATCTTTTTCTGCTTTCAATCATATTAAGTCTGAATGATTCAACAAGATTCAGCATTGACTCGCTGTCCGTTTTTCCTATATTGCCGAAAAGAAGATTCAGCCTTTCGTTATCGGCAGGGTCAAGCTCTGTTTCTATATGTATATTTTCAATGTTGATATTTTTCAGAAAATCAAGATGGGAAAGCGACTGCTCATTGCAAAGTCTTTTAATGATTTTTCCCGTTTCATTAACGGAAAAGCCGAGTTCAATAGTTAAAATTGAACACATTTCAACAAGCTCCGCCGATATAAGGCATCTCCTTTTAAGCTTATGAACCATGCCCAAGCCCGCCGCAACCGAACAAAAATTCAGAAGAATAATTCCTAAGTATTTCACTTCTTATTTCACTTGCTTCCATAATTTCAAAATCATTTGTGTAATCATTCAAAAGTATTATGTAATCAAATTCGTTAACCGCCAAAAGTTCTCTGATGACAGGCTTTCCCGCAAGCTCCGCCCTGCTTGAAGCATGAACGGAAACGGCGAATTTAGCGCCGCAGAGGAATCCGTCTGCAATTGCCGAAACTTCGTTTGAGCTTGAAATTTCATCACACACGATTATTTCGGGAGAAAGCGTTCTTATTGCCATTTCTATTCCGACGCTTTTCGGGAATCCCGTAAGCACATCGGTATTATAGCCTATATCGGCATTTATTCCGTTTATTCCCTTATACGCAATCTCGTTTCTCTCGTCAACAATCGCCACCTTGCGGTATCTGTTGTTAAAACCACCCGATAAAAGCCGTGAAAAATCCCGCAAAAAAGTTGTTTTTCCTCCTGCCGGAGGTGAGGCAACTATAATACTCGGAAACGCATTGATATAAAGCATATTAAGAATAGGTCTTGAGCAGTCCTTAACCTCATTGGCAATGCGTATATTGAGGGAACTGATATCCTTAACCGAAGACACCTGCCTGTCTTTAATAACGGCCGTGGAGGCAACTCCTATTCTGTTTCCGCCGTCCGACGTGATAAATCCCCTTGTCAAATTATCTATTACCGAATGAACAGAGTAATTGTTAAAGCGCCTAAAAATCAAATCAAATTCATCATCATCAACAACGTAAGCCTGCTCGGAATAATGATTGAGCAGCTTTCCCTTTTCGGTTATGAAAAAACAGCATTTGCCGAACACAAGAATCAGCGGTTGCTTTCTTCTGAGTCTTATTTCGTTTAACTGCCTCAGCGTTTCATTAGGCAAAGTATAAAGAAGACCCTTAATACTGTCGGATAAAGACGGGATAATACTGTTGAGACTCAAATCGCTCACCTCAATAACATATATGAATTCTTGTCCGCAAATATTACAGCTTTGTAAAAGTGAGAAAATAGCGTTGAAGAATTTTTGTTTATATGTTATTATTTTAAAAGAATATATATAGGTGGACAAATTATGGATATTACGGTAAGCGAAAAAAAACTTACTTCAAACAAGTTCATAAACGGAGAATCGGTTAATTACATTATTGCTTACCTTTTCTCGTTTTTTGTACTTATCGCGGTTAAACAGCTTTTAAAAATAATTTTCCCGATAAGTACGGATATTGCTTGCGTAATCGGCTTTGCCGCTGCTGAAGCGGTTTTGCTGATAACGGAGCGTTTTTTTGTGTATCGCGACTGCGTGCTGAGCGGAACCGTGCGGCAGATTCTTCTCGGAACGGTAAACGCTTTTATACATCTCGGACTATACCGCCTGGGAAGAGTTTTAACCGTTAACTCAAGCGCCGTTTATGATTTCACGGTGTGGTTTATTATTGCCTTTCTTGTTTTTGTTATTAACTATCCTCTTTCGCGAATTCTCATTTTTGAATGTATCGGTCTGCCGGACGGCAAGAAAAACGGACGTGTTTACAGGTTCCTTTTCTCAAACCGTTTTGTTGTTCTCGCTATGACTGTTTCAATGATTGCAATGATTTTTATGTTCATTGTTTTCAAGGTTTTCCCGTTTGGAGACACCACCGTGCTGCGCATGGATCTCTATCATCAATACGGTCCGCTTTTCACCGAGCTTTACGACAGGGTCGTTAACAGGGAAAGCTTTTTTTACAGCATGACCTCCGGCGGCGGCTCATCTTTTTTAGGCAACTATTTCAACTATCTTTCAAGCCCTTTAAATGCCCTGATATTTCTGTTTAACAGAGAGCAGATTCCGTTTGCGATTTCTTTTCTTGTTGCGCTCAAATGTGTGCTCAGCGCGGGAAGCTTTACACTGTACCTTAAAATCAGTTTAAAGCGCCACTCCTGCGTTTCGGCTGCTTTCGGCGTGTTCTATTCCTTTTCGGCATATATGCTTGCATATTTTTGGAACATAATGTGGCTTGACGGAATGTTTATTCTGCCTGTTATTGCTCTCGGAATTGAAAGAATTATCAATCGCGGAAAATGCGGTCTATATATATGCTCGCTAATCTATATGCTCTATTCAAGCTATTATATAGGCTATATGATGTGTATTTTTTCCGTGCTGTACTTTATCTCATATTTTGCCCTTTCCTTTACCGATAATAAAATAGACAAAAACCTTGTTACCTCAAAAAAATATTCTTTGAAAGCGCTGCGGAACAATAAATTTATCAACCGCGGAGTTTCATTTGCCGTGTCCTCCGTTTTTGCGGCGGCAGTCTGCGCGTTTTTTCTTATACCCGTCTGTTTCGTGCTTTCGGGATGCAGCGCAACTTCAAATTCTTTTCCCGATAACGTAAAATCATACTTCACTGTTCTTGATTTCATACAAAGCCATTTTGCGGCGCTTGAAACTACGATACGTTCAAGCGGAGACGATGTTATTCCAAACGTGTATTGCGGAGTTTTAACGCTTATCCTTGTGCCTTTGTTTATTGTGAACAAGGAGATACGGATCAAGGAAAAGGCTGTTTATACCGCTCTGCTTATAATTCTGTTTGCATCGTTCAACACTAACTATATAAACTTTGTTTGGCACGCTCTCCACTTTCCAAACGACCTGCCCTACCGCTTTTCGTTTATGTATTCTTTCATATTGCTTGTTGTTTCGTTCAAAGCACTTATGCACATAAAAGCGATAGGAATAAAGGAAATCGGTTTTACCTCTATGTTTTGGATTGCCGCGGCTGCTGTTTCACAGGAGCTGCCCACAAACAAAATAAGCGACGCAACTATTTATATTACAATTGCGTTTTTGATTTTATGGACAGCCTTTTTGTTCCTTGCAAAAAAGGGACGCTGTGGAAAACTTGTTATAAGCGCGCTTGTAATCGCGATAACATTCTGTGAGGTAATTGTTTCCGATACCGAATCATTCAACTTCAATCAACGGCTCGATATATATAATCAGAATTACGCAACTTATACGGAATCTTCCGAATACATTAGAGAAAACGATAAATCGCTATACAGAACCGAGCTGTGCCGCCTGAACACAAGAATGGATCCTTGCCTTTACAATTACAGGGGAATAAGCGTTTTTTCTTCGATGGCATATGAGGAATATTCAGGTCTTCAGTACAGTCTCGGAATGTACGGCAACAGAATAAACAGCTACACCTATAACACACAGACTCCCGTTTACAATCTTATGTATGCAATAAAGTATTTGATTTACAACGGCGAACCCGTACGACCGGATACGCGGCTTTACACAAAGTTTTACGAATCGGCAGAGGGCGATTCAATTGTTTATGAAAACGATTATTTTCTTCCGATTGCCTACTGTGTTAATTCGGCGGTTGATGTGTGGAGTACGGCAGAGGGCGACCCGTTTACGGTTCAGTCTGATTTCTTCTCTCTCGCCACCGGCTACTCAGACGTTTTTGCGGAAGTTAATTACGCCTCCTGCGAATACGAGGGTATAAACGGAGAAAGCGTAACGGGTAACGGCACATACTGGTTTGAAAAGGAAACAGACAACAATTACGGAAATATTGATATCACCATAGAGGCCGTTAAAGACGGAAACGTGTATCTCTATCTAACATCTCCCGATATAACAAATATTTCCTGCGAACACGGCGATGTTACGGTTTCACAGGAAATAGAAACGCCGTATATTCTTGATCTCGGCTACGCAAACACGGGCGATGAAATAAGTATCAGCATTGACGGAGGGAGCATAAACTCGGAAAAAAGCAGCTTTGAAATCTACGCTTACAGCCTTGATGCAAAGGTTCTGAACGCCGGATACAAGCGGTTACTTGAAAACTCGCTTGATGTTAGCGAATACTCCGAAACTAAAATCAAGGGCACACTTATTTCAAAGGAAAACTGTATTCTGTATTCATCTATTCCGTATGACGAAGGCTGGAGCGTATATGTTGACGGAGAGAAAGCGGAAATTTTTGAAATCGGAAAATGCCAGCTCGGCGTTATGATAAAGCCGGGAAAACACACTGTTGAATATGTTTACAGACCAAAGGGATTTTTAATCGGAGCGGCTATTTCGGCGGCGGCAATCACAGCTCTTTTCGGGTATGAATTAATCAAAAGAAAAAATACAAAAAGTAAAATCAACAAAGAAACGCAATATAAATCCGAGCCGCAAATCGGCAATAATGACAATTTTGTTAAAACTTTAAAATAATATTTACTTTAAGGGTTAAATATTGTAGAATACCATCGTAAAATGTTGCAGGAGGATTTATTTTATGGCAAGATTAACGGCGGAAAATGTTGAAACGATACCCTACGGACCTCTGGGCATAATAGCCATGCCCGGCTGTGAAAAGCTTGCGGACAAGATAGACCGTTATCTTGTTGAATGGCGCAAAGGACAGGCTCTTGAGCATCAGGGTTCAATCGCGTTTTACGGCTACAAAAGAGATACTTTTAAAATAAGTATTTCAAACCCGCGTTTCGGCAGCGGCGAAGGAAAAGCGGTTATAAACGATTCCGTTAGGGGCTATGACCTTTATATTATTACTGACTGTTTCAATTACAGCGTGACATACAATATGTACGGAATGGAAGTTCCGAAATCGCCGGACGACCATTTTGCTGATTTGAAAAGAGTTATATCCGCCGCCTCCTCCAAGGCAAAAAGAATTTCGGTAATAATGCCGATGCTTTACGAAGGCCGCCAGCACAAGAGATCAAGCAGAGAATCGCTCGACTGCGCAATGGCGCTTCAGGAGCTTGTAAATCTCGGCGTTGAAAACATAATCACCTTTGACGCGCACGACCAGCGGGTACAAAACGCAATTCCGCACAAATCGTTTGAAAACGTTATGCCCACCTATCAGATGATTAAGGCTCTTGTTAACACAATAGACGATTTAAAAGTTGATAAAAACAGCCTTATGGTTATTTCGCCGGACGAAGGTGCG
>CANRMJ010000068.1 GCA_947631705.1 uncultured Clostridia bacterium | reverse complement strand
ATCGTCAAATACATTGTAATCGGCAGTCGGAATATTATATTTGCGCATAAGATTTTTGGAAAAAACCTTTGAGCTTTCAATTATTGCGGCCGCGGCAACAGGGCCGAATGTTGCGAATCCCGCGCTGTTCAGTGCGTCAACCATTCCGTCCGCAAGCGGATCATCCGGCGCAACAACAACAAAATCGGCGCATATTTTCTTTGCGAGAGAAACAACGCCGTTTTTATCCGTAGCCGAAACGGGGTAACACTCCGCGTCATACGATATTCCGCCGTTTCCCGGGCAGCAAGCTACCGATGTAACTCTCGGCGATTCTTTTATTTTTTTTATCAGGGCGTGCTCTCTGCCGCCTCCACCGACTACTAAAACTTTCATTTTTCTCTCCTTAATGAAATTATTATACGTTTTTATTAATAATCCTGTCTTTCTCCTCACCAGTTTCAAGGTTTATAAAACGAGTAAAAAGAGAAACCTTGTTATCTTCGTTAAGATTATCCCAAATAAGCGAAGTCCACTCGTCAATGCTGTTTGTTTCAATCAAAATCGGAGTGGGTTCACCCTCAAATGACGGTATCGGATTTCCGTTGCATTTATATGTGTGAATAAAATGACCCAAACCCGCCTCCGCAGGATATTCAAAGAAAAATCTCAGGCAGTGCGGTTTGCCCATATTGGATTTTAAAATAGACATATTATAGTCGCCGTTAGGCTTAACAACGCCCGAAATTCTGGGAGTGTAGTTGGGAGCATCGGGCTCAAACTCACGTGTTAAAAGCGCATGACGGTAGCAATGACCGTCCTTCATAAAATCATAAATTGTGTCTGTCTGGTCGCCGTTTGTAACAATTGTTTTGCCGTCAAGCTTTAAAACAGGATTATAGATAATCAAACTGGGGTCGGTCATTTTTGATTCGTCAAACGCTTTTGTTCTGATTCCACCCCTGCCGTTCACCTCAAATATGCGGTTTCGGCTGTTTTCGCTTCTGCCCATTATAAAATATGATATAACGGCGTTTTTTCCGTTCGGGCTTTTGCCGAGAATAATTCCCCTTCCGGGATATTCGTTTGAAGAAAGCTCTTTTGCTATGTTTACAGTTTCCATAAATATGCCCTCCGTAAATTATGATACAACTGTTTTGTTGCCGACAATCTTAATTCTGCCCTCACAGAAAAGCGACACCGCTTTCGGCAGGATTTTCCACTCACACTGCTCCATAACTCTTTTTTGCAGTGTTTCCGGCGTATCGTCGTTATTTATATCAATCGCCTTTTGCATAATAATTGGACCCGCGTCGCAGTCCTCCGTAACAAAATGCACCGTGGCGCCGGTCAGCTTAACTCCGCTTGCAAGCACTGCCTCGTGAACATGAAGACCGTAAAAACCCTTTCCGCAAAACGACGGAATGAGCGCGGGATGAACGTTCATCATTTTTCCTCTGAAAGCGTCAACTATCTGCTTATCAAGAATAGTCATAAAGCCCGCGTAAACAATTAAATCCGCTTTTTCTTCAAGCAGAGCATTTGTAACGGCAGCGGTATAGGAATGAATATCGCCGTATTCATTTCTTGCAATAACACGAGTTGATATGCCGTTTTTCTCTGCTCTTTCAAGGGCATATGCGTTTGCCTTAGATGAAACAACGCATGTTATTCTGCCGTTTTTGATTTCTCCTCTGTTCTGCGCGTCAATAAGAGCCTGAAGATTGGTTCCGCCGCCCGAAACAAGCACCGCAATATTCAGCATAATTCTACTCCCGTTTCTCCCGCTTTGATTTCTCCGATTATCGCTGCGCTCTCGCCCGCGCCGTTTAAAATTTTAACGGCAGCGTCCGCGTTTTCGGCGCTTACGGCAATAACAAGACCTGTGCCCATATTGAACGTGTTGAACATATCTCTTTCGGGGATATTTCCCGCCTTTTTAATTATATCAAAAACAGGCTTTTTAAAACACTTTTCTTTTTCGATAACAGCAGTAAAACCGTCTTTCAGCATACGCGGCACGTTTTCATAAAAACCGCCTCCTGTTATGTGCGAAATAGCGTTAACATTTACCTTGTCCATAAGCCGAAGGAGCGATTTAACGTATATTTTTGTGGGAGTCAAAAGTTCCTCGCCGAGCGTTTTTCCAAGCTCCGCCACATATGTTTCTATATTCTTTTCGTTTATGTCAAGCACTTTTCTTATAAGCGAAAAGCCGTTTGAGTGTACGCCCGAAGAGGCAACGCCTATGAGCGCATCGCCAACCGCCAGCTCATTACCTGAAACAAGGCGGTCTTTGTCTCCGATACCAACCGTAAATCCCGCAAGATCATATTCATTGTCCGGCATAAGCCCCGGATGCTCGGCCGTTTCTCCGCCAACAAGAGCGCATCCCGCCTGAACACAGCCGTCCGCAACACCTTTTACTATCTGTTCGATTTTTTCGGGATAATTCTTGCCGCAGGCAATATAATCAAGGAAAAAAAGCGGCTTTGCTCCGCTGCACGCAACATCGTTAACGCACATTGCAACGCAGTCGATACCTATAGTGTCGTGCTTATCCATAAGAAAAGCGAGCTTTAATTTTGTGCCGACACCGTCTGTTCCGCTTACCAAAACAGGATTTTTATACTGATTGGCGGCAATTTCAAACATTCCTCCGAAACCGCCGATACCTCCGATAACTCCCGGAATTTCCGTTTTTTTCACGTGCGACTTAATTAGCTCAACCGACTTGTAGCCCGCTGTTACGTCAACTCCCGCGGCGGCATAGCTTTCGCTGAAACTTTTTTCCATTAAAATACCAAGCCTTTCAGCCCACTAATATATTAAAATAAATCAATTCACACTTGCTCTTACCGTGGGCGGATAAGATGTGACCGTGAACATCAAATTTCTTTCAGTTTTTCCTGAATCGCCCTGTCTTTTTCAATAACAGCCGCCGCCATTTCACTTCTCATATTTTGAAGCTTTTTCATAAGCTCGTCATCGCCAACGGCAAGTATTTCCGCGGCAAGCAGCGCGGCGTTTTTTGCGGCATTAACGCCTACCGCCGCAACAGGTATTCCCGGAGGCATCATAATCGTTGCAAGCATTGCGTCCATTCCGTCTAACACCTTTGCCGAACATGGAATTCCTATTACGGGTAGTGTTGTTGACGCGGCGAGTACCCCTCCCAAATGAGCCGCCATTCCAGCAGCGGCAATTATTACACCGAAATTATTTGAAATAGCCGACTCGGCAAAAGCCTGAGCCTCCTTCGGCGTTCTGTGAGCGCTCATAACGCGCACCTCTGTTTCTATTCCAAGCTCTTTTAGCTGCTTTACAGCAGGTGTAACAACAGGCAAATCGCTGTCTGAACCCATTATGATTGCAACCTTTTTCATAAAATCTCTGCCTTTCTGCCCGAATTAAATTTCGAGCAATAAATTAATACGATACAATAATGAAATTATCATTGCGCGTAAATTTTTTCTTTTCCCATAATAATTTTATATATTTTACAATATACACTGTTTTTTTTCAATAGAAAAATACGAAAAACAGCCCATTAATAAACAAAAAGGACGGGATAGACCCGTCCCCGTCCTGTCAATATGTGTTCTCATAAACGCTCTCGTCTGTTTTTTCAAGATACAAAAAATTATTTGCGAGTTTAAAATCATCGGCATCCGTAACCCCGTCGCCGTTATAATCAACTATGATTCCGCCGCTTTCCTTTGCCATACGCAAAAGTTTGCTTAAATCACGAATGTTGATATGGCTGTCGTTATTGAAATCAAAGCCCGCCAGTGCCGTTTTTTCCAAAACAATATCGCCGCCCTCATCAACGTGTATGGTTCTTTTCGGTCCGTAGGGCGGAACAAATGTTATATCACAACCTTCACGCTCTGTAATAAACGAATAGGACCCGTCGTCACCCGTAGTGAAAACGTGTTCACCGTCGGCGTATACCTCAACGCCGGAAACAGGAATACTATGCTCACAGGAGCCTTGCGGATTTTCGAGCAGCACCGCTTTTCCGCTTATTTCCCTGCCAAGCCTTTCGGTAAAATCAGCATTGTAAGATTTTGAGCACCATTTGCAAGTATAAATTGTATAACCGCCCTCACTCAGAGTCGGCTCAACTACTGTTGTTTCATATTCATGCGAATGTGCGCTGAGTGTAACGGGAGCGGTGCAGTTGAAATCACCGTATGAAACGGTAACATAATTTTCCCGACCCACTCTCCACGGAGCAGAAAGCTGATTGTCCGACACGATTATATCAATATAGGAAAATTCACCGTCGGCAGCCGTAGTAACCGCCTCGTAGCCCGTATCATAAACAATATTCAATTTGAGGAAAGACAGCTTTTTGCTGTAATCGTAATATATTTTTCCGTCTTTTTCCGACGCGTCAACATATTCAACAAAATTAAGTTCGGGGCTAAACGACGCCGAAACCGAGACAATGTTTACAGGCATTGCGCATATTCTGAATGCGCCCGAAACACCCACGCCCTCAACATCAAGCGAATACGTTTTGCCGGCAGTACAATTGTAATTCAAACAGAAATTCCTGTTAAAATCCGAAATATCATCGTGTTCAGCGGTTCTGCCATTTTCGCTATCATAAAGAGTAACCCTAACATCTGTTGTGCCGGTAGAAAAGAATTTATATTCAGCAGTTGCGGATGGCGTAAAGGTAAAATGCTTTACACTTCCCTCACTGTAAATTTCAGAATTAACCGTTTTACCCACGGCAAGTTCAATTGTGTAAGTTTCAAGGTCAACAAAGTTTATACCGTTTACAACAGCGTACGACCGTGCTGATGTATTTTGATATCCGTAAATTGTGAATCCGTCAACCGTTTTTGAAAAGCGGTCAAAGCCTACGCATTGCTTACCGAGAGATACCTGCGACGGAACAGAAATTGAATTAAGATTTTCGCAGTTCATAAAAGCGCTGTCAAGTACTTCACATTTACAGAATGAATCAAACTCAACAGCAGAGAGATTTTGAGAAAATTGAAATGACTGCTTTCCGATTTGTTCAACCGCGGCGGGAATTTTGATATATTTCAGCGAGCAATGGTCAAAGGCTCTGTAATCAATCACGATGAGAGCCTCCGGCAACACTATTTCCTGAAAAGCACCGTATGAAAACGCATTTTTTCCTATCTCTGTAAGCGTAGACGGCAACAACACGTCTTTGCATGAAACGAAATTATAGAAAGTATAATTTCCTATTCTCGTTATACCCTCTTCCACAATCAAATGCTCTATATCGTCAAGATATTCAAACCAAGGAGTGTTGTTCCAATTCGGGTAATCAGGTGTGGCGCCATCGCCTTTTATTGTAAGGGTTTTGCTTTTTCGGTCATAGGTGTAATATGCCGAGGATGTGCCCATTTGTTCGGGTTCGGCGGCATAGGCAGAAAAAGAAAACGAAACTGCCGAAAGCATAATCATAACGCCGCTCAGCAAAGCAATTATTTTTTTCATTCTCTCACCTCTTATAGGCATATGCCTGTCCAACAATCAATTACGGGCACAAATATCCGATGCAGTTTCAACCAATTATATTTTTATTATATCACCCGTTTCACAAAAAGTAAATATTATTGAAAACCGCATATTACTTATTGTTAAAATAGAGGTTTTGAATTACGGAATAATAAATCCGAAATAAATGCAAACAACTGTTTCAACCAATCACTTAGCTGAAACAGTTTTTAATATGCGGATGCATTATCTTATACAAGCTCGATTATGCACATTTCCGCCGCATCGCCGCGGCGCGGGCCTGTTTTGATAATACGGCAATAACCGCCGTTTCTTTCTTGATATTTCGGAGCGATTTCATCAAAAAGTTTCTTAACCACTTCTTCCTTTGTTACATAAGAAAGAACCTGTCTTCTTGAATGAAGGGTATCGTTCTTGCCGAGAGTGATCATTTTCTCAGCCATAGCGCGAACTTCCTTTGCTCTTGTAACGGTTGTTTCAATCTTGCCGTTTTCTAAAAGATAAGTGACCATTCCTCTGAGCATTGCCCTTCTGTGATCTGTGGGCCTGCCCAATTTTCTGGTTCCTGGCATAGAAATTCCCTCCTTTAGTCCTCTTCATGACTAAGTCCCAAACCGAGTGACGAGAGCTTTGCCACAACTTCGTCAAGGCTCTTGCGTCCGAGGTTTCTGACTTTCATCATATCTTCTTCGGTTTTACCGATTAAATCTTCTACTGTATTAATGCCTGCTCTCTTTAAGCAGTTGAAAGAACGAACCGAAAGATCAAGCTCTTCAATTGTCATTTCGAGAACCTTCTCTTTTCCGTCGTCATCCTTTTCAACCATAATTTCTTTGTTGCCAACCTCTTCCGAAAGGTCAACAAAAAGTTTAAGATGGTCGTTGAGGATTTTTGCTGCAAGCGATGCTGCCTCGTCTGCCGGAATAGTTCCGTCTGTTTCAACATCAAGAATAAGCTTATCAAGGTCCGTCTGCTGTCCTACACGAGTGTTCTCAACAGTATAATTAACTTTAAGAACAGGAGTATAGATAGAATCTATTGCAATAGTTCCTATCGGAAGATCCATAAGCTGCTTATTGCGGTCGCAGGGAACATAGCCTCTGCCGCTGTCTGCGGTGAGTTCCATTGTAACATCTGCACCGTCGTCAAGATAAGCAATGTGAAGTTCGGGATTAAGAATCTCTACATCTGAGCTGTGCTCAATATCACCCGCGGTGATTTCGCCTTCGCCGCGCGCCTTGATATAAAGAGTCTTTACGCTCTCATCGTGAATTTTGAGAATAACGTTTTTAAGATTGAGAACAATTTCGGTAACGTCTTCTCTCACATGAGGTATTGTAGAAAACTCGTGTAATACACCGTCAATCTTAACGGAAGTAATAGCGTAGCCGGGCAATGATGAGAGAAGAACTCTTCTCATACCATTTCCGAGAGTTGTGCCAAAGCCTCTTTCAAGCGGCTCCACAATGAATTTGCCAACGCTTCTGCTTCCCTGAGTTGATAACTCTGCTATATTGATATTCGGCTTATCAATTTCAATCATTTAAAAGCCTCCTAAATATTTTTTTGTTGCACTAAATAAAAGAAATGATCAACTATTATTTAGAGTAGAACTCAACGATGAGATGCTCTTCAACAGGAGTGTCGATTTCTTCTCTCTCGGGAGCTCTGAGAACCTTAACTTCCATAGCGTCTTCATTTTTTTCAAGCCACTGAGGAACAGGGCGTGAGCCGTTTGCCTCCGCAACCGATTTGAATTCGTCTGTGGATTTGCTTTTTTCTTTTACAGCAACAACATCACCGGCAGAAAGGAGATAAGACGGGATATCAACCTTTTTACCATTTACGGTGAAATGCGCGTGATTTACGAACTGGCGAGCCTGAGCTCTTGAGCTTGCGTAGCCTGCCTCGTAAACAACGTTGTCGAGCCTTGTTTCACAAATCTGAAGAAGATTTGTACCTGTTATACCGGCCTTTCTTTCAGCCATAAGGAAATATTTGTGAAACTGTCCCTCTGAAATACCGTAAAAGCGGCGTGCGCTCTGCTTTGCGCGTAACTGCAAACCGTATTCAGAAGTTTTTTTGCGATTTTGACCGTGCTGACCTGGTGCGTAAGAACGACGATCTACGGCACATTTATTTGTGTAGCATCTGTCTCCCTTGAGGAAAAGCTTTTTTCCCTCGCGGCGGCAGAGCTTGCAAGCAGGTCCTGTATATCTTGCCATATCAAGTAACCTCCATTAAATACTATACGCGACGTCTTTTTGGCGGACGGCAGCCATTATGCGGGATAGGAGTAACATCTTTAATAAGAGTAACACTGAGACCGACTGATTCAAGAGCTCTGATAGCTGATTCTCTGCCGGCTCCCGGTCCCTTAACGTAAACCTCTACACTTTTCAAACCGTGCTCCATTGCAGCCTTGGCAGCCGTTTCGGCAGCCGTTTGAGCGGCAAAGGGAGTTGATTTTCTTGAGCCCTTAAAGCCCATCTCGCCGGCGGACGCCCATGAAATGGCATTGCCCTGCGTGTCGGCGATCGTTACTATAGTGTTGTTGAAGGTTGACTGAATATGAACTGTACCACGCTCAATATTTTTCTTCTCACGGCGCTTGCGTGAGGTTGTGGTCTTTTTTGTAGCCATACTGCTTGTTTCCTCCTGCGATTATTTCTTCTTGTTTGCTATGGTCTTTTTGGGACCCTTGCGTGTGCGTGCATTATTCTTAGAAGTCTGCCCTCTGACCGGGAGTCCCTTTATATGACGAATTCCGCGATAGCAACCGATTTCTTTAAGTCTTTTGATATCGAACGCAACATCTCTGCGAAGGTCACCTTCAACAGTTACGTTCTCTTCAATGTAATCACGAATTTTAGAAACCTCATCCTCAGACAAATCTCTGCAACGAGTGTCCGGATTTATTCCTGTTGATTTAATAATCCGAGTAGCCGTTGTTCTGCCGATACCGTAAATATAGGTAAGGCCGATTTCAACTCTCTTATCATTAGGTAAGTCAACACCTGAAATACGTGCCATTTACTATTTACCTCCGATTTATAAGTTCAGGCTTAGCCCTGACGCTGTTTATGCTTAGGATTTTCACAGATAACCATTACTTTTCCGTTGCGCTTGATTACTTTGCATTTATCGCAAATTTTCTTTACAGAAGGTCTTACTTTCATTCTGAATATCCTCCTTTATTACTTTGATCGCCAGATTATACGACCCTTTGTGAGATCGTAGGGCGACATTTCAATAGTTACTCTGTCACCGGGAAGTATGCGGATATTATTCATTCGCAGCTTTCCGCTGATATGAGCCAAAACAGTGTGATTGTTCTGAAGTGAAACCTTGAATGTTGTGTTAGGCAGCACCTCAGTCACTGTACCTTCAACTTCTATCATATCTGACTTTGACATCATTTTACCTCGCTGTGTTAATACGAATAAGATGTTTTTATTTAACTGGAATCACATCGCGGCGTAATCGCCAGCAATTGATTGCAAGCATCAGAGCGCTGTCATAATAACAGGACCGTTTGAGGTTATGGCAACCGTGTGCTCAAAATGAGCAGCGAGCTTGCCGTCTGCCGTAACGACCGTCCAGCCGTCTGATAATTGTTTTACCTTATAGGTTCCCTGATTGATCATCGGTTCAATTGCCAATGTCATTCCG
>CANRMJ010000067.1 GCA_947631705.1 uncultured Clostridia bacterium | reverse complement strand
TCAAGGATCCTTTTGCTCTTTTCGGTATCAAGCTCTTCCTCAAGAGTTTTCAAAAGCTGTGATTTTGCCTGCTCCTGAGTCAGTCCCGAGATACGCTCCAACATATCAAACTGGCTTTTCTTGATGCTATCGATTTCCTGTAAATTTTCTTCAACTTCTTTTAGCTTTGCGTTTAAATGTTCACTTTTCGCCTCAAGGGAATCTGCCTTTTTATCAAGGTGTTCCTCTCTTTGGTTAAGACGGGTTTCCTGCTTTTGAACTTCCGAGCGCCTCTCGCGAATCTCCTTGTCCGCCTCGGCGCGAAGTTTGTGAATTTCATCTTTGGCCTCTATAAGGCTTGTTTTCTTCGCGGTTTCCGCCTCAGATAAAGCGTTGTTAATAATTTTTGTAGCTTCCTGTGTGGCGGAGCCGATTTCTTTTTCGCTCGTTTTCATTCTGACGTAAGAGCCTATGATAAAGCCCACAACGCAGAAAATAACCGCACAGACAACGGCTAAGATAACAGCCGCTAAAATTGACATCATAATCAATAGCACCTCCTTCTGTTTAAAATTTTTTAAGCGTTCCCGAACGGAACGTTTGAATAATCATCAGAAAAGGTACAGTTCAAATGTAAATTAAAACGAAATTCTTTCAGCGACATACAGAACTTCGCAAATATAATACACCTATATCTTGTATCTGTCAAGTTTTTAAATGCTGCCAAACGCCGAAGATAATGAATCGCGCGGCGATTTTTTGATTGACATACCTTAAAAAAATGGTATAATATTAAAAGCAATATTAAATCTGCGACGGGAACAAGACTGCGCAATCCTTTGTTTCAGAGAGCGTCCGGCTGCTGAAAAGGGCGCATAAAGGAACGCAAGCCACCATCTCCGAGAGCTGCCAATCACAGCCGTTTTACCCGCGTTAAGGGCTCTTGAGCGGCGCGGCATTGCGCAATTCAGGTGGAACCGTGTATTATGCACCCTGATTTTTCGGGGCGCTTATTTTTTTTGGAGGTAATATTATGAAAATCACTCTTAAAGACGCAACAATCAAAGAATACGATGGCGCTCTTACCGCCGCCGAAATCGCGGAAAATATCTCGGCGGGGCTTTTCAGAAACGCCTGCTGCTGCAAGATAAACGGCGAAGTAAAGGATTTGAGAACGCTTGTTAGCGAAGACTGCGCGCTTGAAATTCTCACGTTTGACGATGAGGACGGCAGACGCGCGTTTAACCACACCGCGTCGCACATTATGGCGCAGGCGGTAAAAAGGCTTTATCCCGATGTTAAGCTCACGATAGGTCCGTCCGTTGACGGAGGATTTTATTACGATTTTGACGTTGACGAGCCGTTTACGCCCGAAGACCTTGAAAAAATCGAGGCGGAAATGAAAAAAATCGTTAAAGAGGGTCTTGAAATCGAAAAATTTGAGCTTGCGCCCGATGAAGCCGTTGCGCTTATGAATGAAAAGGGCGAGCCTTACAAGGTTGAGCTTATAAACGAGCACGCCGAAAAGGGCGAGCCTATCAGCTTTTACAGGCAGGGCGAATTCACCGAGCTGTGCGCGGGTCCTCATCTTATGAACGTTAAGCCCGTAAAGGCGTTTAAGCTCACTCAAACAACGGGCGCTTACTGGCGCGGCGACGCCAAAAATAAAATGCTTTGCCGCGTTTACGGCACGGCGTTCCCCAAGGCGTCTATGCTTGAGGAGCATCTGCAAATGCTTGAGGAGGCAAAGAAAAGAGATCACAACAAGCTCGGACGTGAGCTTGAACTTTTCACAACTGTTGATTATATCGGTCAGGGACTCCCGATTATGTTGCCGAAAGGAACAAAAATCATTCAGATACTTCAGAGATGGGTGGAAGATGAGGAGGCAAAGCGCGGCTGGCAGCTTACAAAAACGCCTTTTATGGCAAAATCCGATCTCTATAAAATTTCGGGTCACTGGGATCATTACAAGGAAGGTATGTTCGTACTCGGCGACGAGGAAAAGGATAAGGAGGTTTTCGCGCTGCGCCCGATGACCTGCCCGTTCCAGTATCAAGCTTATCTCAACAAGCCGCGTTCTTACAGGGATCTGCCGCTGCGTTATGATGAGACCTCAACGCTGTTTAGAAATGAGGCTTCGGGCGAAATGCACGGGCTTATCCGAGTTCGTCAGTTCACCATTTCGGAGGGTCATCTGATGTGCACTCCCGAACAGCTTGAAGATGAATTCAGAGGCTGTTTGGAGCTCTGCGAATATATGCTTAAAACGATCGGTCTTTACGAGGACGTTTCTTTCCGATTCAGCCAGTGGGATCCCAACGACAGGGAAAAATATATAGGAACAGAGGAACAGTGGAACGAAGCGCAGAGCGTAATGCAGAAAATCCTTGATGATTTGGGACTTGATTATAAAATCGGTATCGGCGAGGCGGCGTTCTACGGACCTAAACTTGATATTCAGATTAAGAATGTGTTCGGCAAAGAGGATACGCTCATAACAATTCAGATTGACCAAATGCTTGCGGAAAAATTCGGTATGGAATATACTGACCGCGACGGTTCAAAGAAAAATCCCTATATCATTCACAGAACGTCTATAGGATGCTATGAGAGAACGCTTGCCCTGCTTATTGAAAAGTACGCGGGAGCGTTTCCGACTTGGCTTGCGCCTGTTCAGGTTAAACTGTTGCCGATTGCAGATAGGCACCTTGATTATCTCAAAAAGGTTAAAAACCGTCTTGAAGAGCGCGGAATCCGCTGCGAGCTTGACGACAGGAGCGAAAAAATCGGCTTTAAAATCCGTGCCGCTCAGCTTGAAAAGGTGCCGTATATGCTTGTTGCGGGCGACAAGGATATAGAGGCGGGCGCTGTTTCCGTTCGTTCGAGAAAGAACGGAGAGCAGGGAGCGATGAGCGTTGATGATTTCATTTCCCGTATTGAAGAGGAAATCAAAACGAAAGCGCTCGGTTAATACCGTATGATTTTAGGCGGAGAAACAATATGATTGATTTTGGTATGCCCACGTTGATTGAAACGAAAACGCTTGATGATTGCGCGGCGCTATGCGGCGCTTTAGGGCTGAGCTTTGTTGAACTCAATATGAATCTGCCGCAGTATCAGCTTGGCAAAATCAACACGGAGCGTTTTATAAAAACAGCCGAAAGGTACGGTATTTATTACACGATTCATCTTGACGAAAATCTGAACGTGAGCGACTTTAACCCATGTGTTGCGGAGGCTTACCGCAGAACGGTTAAAGAAACAATAAGCACCGCAAAGGCGCTGAACGCGCCCATACTGAATATGCATTTGCCGCGCGGTGTGTATTTTACTTTGCCCGACAGAAAGGTTTTCCTTTTTGATGAATACAAAGAAACGTATCTTAAAAGCATTGCCGATTTCCGCGATGAATGTGAAAATGAAATCGGCAGCAGCAATATAAAAATCTGCATAGAAAACACAGACGGCTATACCGATTACCAAACAGAGGCGGCGGATCTTATGCTGAAAAGCCCCGTTTTCGGGCTGACGTTTGATATCGGGCACAATCACGGCGCGGGCGGCGCAGACGAGCCGATGATTATGGAGCGCGCGGGCAGGCTTTATCACGTTCATATGCATGACGCTTTGGGCAGAAAAAATCATCTTGCCCTCGGCACGGGAGAGCTTGATTTGAAGAAATATTTAAGGCTTGCCGATGAGCACGGCTGCCGCGTTGTGCTTGAGACCAAAACCGTTGACGCTCTCAGGCAATCGGTTGATTTTATCGGAAATTTATAGCGGAAAAACGAATAAAAAAATTTATTTTGGCGGAAATCCGTAAATTATTCGGGTTTCCGCTATTTTTTTGTTTGTTTCACACTTTTAACGGAGGAAGATTTCTCTTTAAACTGAAACGGACGGTGAAATATGGGAAGAAAAAAGAAAACCGTTGAAGATGAAGTGCGCGAAGGCTTAAGGCGCCTTGCCTTCGGAGAGATACACGACGCGGTGCTTCTTCTTTTTGCGGACGAAAGCAGAATAATTGACGAACTGCCGAATTTTAACCTTTTTAACGTAAGCGAAATCAAAAGGCCACGGGGCGGCGGTATGGAAATTAAATTTTTTGACAGAATTAAAGCGCTTGAAAAACTCAGAGATACGGAAAACTCCTCTTCCGTTCAGCCGCTTGCCTTTTACCGTGCTCTTGAGGAGAGCGCAAAAAGAGCCGGCGGAGCCTTTGACGGTGAAGAAGATGAATAACTTGGCGCCGTTTTCAAAAAAACAGCTCGCTGTGCTTACCTGGTGGTGTGAAACAAGCCCCGTAAAGGACAAAATCGGCATTATCTGCGACGGCGCGATAAGGTCGGGCAAAACGATATGTATGAGCATTTCGTTTATAAGCTGGGCATTTTACGGGTTTTGCGGAGCGTCCTTCGCGATATGCGGCAAAACGGTATCGTCTATCAGGCGGAATGTTATCACCCCTCTGCTTGATTTTCTGCCCGCCCTCGGTTTTAAGTGCGATTACAAGATAAGCCGCA
Source organism: uncultured Clostridia bacterium (assembly GCA_947631705.1). Lineage (GTDB taxonomy): Bacteria > Bacillota > Clostridia > Oscillospirales > Acutalibacteraceae > Eubacterium_R. The sequence goes on along the minus strand of CANRMJ010000067.1, from coordinate 4,695 downwards.
ATATGCTTGAAATTGAAAGGGGCGGCGTGAAAAACCGCTTTTATCTTTTCGGCGGGCGCGATGAATCCTCCGCCGCTCTGATACAGGGAATGACTCTCGGCGGAGTGATGCTCGACGAGGTTGCGCTTATGCCGCGCTCCTTTGTTGAACAGGCGCTTGCAAGGTGCTCGCTTGAAAAGGCTAAATTTTGGTTCAACTGCAATCCCGAGCATCCTTTTCATTGGTTTTACAACGAATGGATAAAAAAGAGCGATGCAAAAAATATGTTTTATCTCCATTTCAGAATGGAGGACAATCCCTCCTTATCCCACGCCGTTATAAACAGGTATAAAAGCCTTTACAGCGGCGCGTTTTACGAGCGGTTTATAGACGGCAGATGGGTCGCGGCGGACGGGCTTGTTTATCCTATGTTCAGCAGTGAAAGACATGTGAAAAAAAGCGAAAACGAAAATTTTTCACAGTATTATCTCTCTTGCGATTACGGCACGGTGAATCCCTTTTCTCTGGGGCTTTGGGGCAGGGCGGAAAACGGCTGGTACAGAATCGGCGAGTTTTACCACAGCGGCAGGGACAGGGGCATTCAGCTTACCGATGAGGAATATTACGCCGAGCTTGAAAGGCTTGCAAACGGCAGAAAAATCGAGGCGCTCGTTATAGACCCGTCAGCCGCGAGCTTTACGGAAACGGTTAAGCGGCACGGAAAATACAGAGTTTTAAAGGCGGATAACGATGTGCTCAGAGGCATAAATCTTGTGTGCCAGGCTCTTAAAAACGAGGAGATATTTATCTATCCGTGCTGCAAGGACTGCATACGCGAATTTTCCGTTTACCGCTGGGATAACGGCATAAAAAGAGATGCGCCTAAAAAAGAAAATGATCATGCAATGGATGATTTGAGATATTTCGTCGCAACCGTTTTAAACGGCTCCGACGGCGATGATATGTATTCCTTTGCAGTTGAAAGGATGTGAAATTTTTGGGCTTGTTTCGCAGTAAAAGAGCCCGTCAGAAGGAGCGGGAAATCGCGGTGCAGACAAGCGTGTGTTCGTCACGCCCCTACAGGCGCTTCGACACGCTTACGCCAATGAGCGTAAACAGGCGGGTGTATGCCGCTCTGCGCGAAAGCGTTCCCGTGCTTGACGCCGCAATATTAAAAATCGTGAGGCTCTGCGCGGGTTTTAACTATGAAACCGGAAACGCCGCTCTTAACGAAGAGATGAACGGTTTTTTTGCCTCCGTGAAAGTGGGCGGAAACCAGACGGGGATATACTCGTTTGTGTCCACATACCTTTCGGAGCTCTTGACCTACGGCTCGGCGGTGGGCGAAATCATTGCCGATTCAAACGGCTTTTACGCGCTTTACAACGGTGAGCTTGACACGCTTGAGGTTAAAAGGGCGGCTAATAATTTTGACATTGAATTTTACAACGGCAGCCACAGGCTTGAAAATCAGGATTTGATACTTTTTTCGGCACTCAATCCCGAGCCGGGAAAAATTTTGGGCACAAGCCTGCTCAGGGGTCTGCCCTTTGTTTGCGAGGTGCTGCTCACAATTTATAACACGATTGGAGAAAACTGGGAGCACGCCGGAAATCTGCGCTATGCCGTAACGTATAAGCCGCAGGGCGATTCCGCCGACGGCAGCGCGAAGGAACGGGCGGCGCAGATGGCAAACGCTTGGCGCGACGCCATGAGCAGCCGCGACACGGTTAAGGATTTCGTTGCCGTGGGCGATGTTTCGGTTAAGGTTATCGGGGCGGACAACAATGTGCTGAGCAGCGAAATTCCCGTTAGGCAGCTTTTGGAACAAATCGTTGCAAAAACGGGGCTCCCGCCGTATCTTTTCGGGTTGAGCTGGTCAACAACCGAGCGTATGAGCACGCAGCAGGCTGATATTTTAACAACAGAGCTTGAGGCGTACAGAAGAATTTTAACTCCCGTGCTGATAAAGATAGGCAGAAAATATCTTGAAACGCGCGGCTCCTCGGAGCGCGTGGAAGTTGTGTGGGATAATATCACTCTTCAAGATGAAACGGAGCTTGCGAGGGCACGGCTCTATAACGCGCAGGCAGACAAACTTTTGAACGGCTCCGAAAATCGGGCGGCTGCCGAAAATCAGCGGCTTTCTTAAAGGAGGTTACTTATTGAAGGACGGATATATTGAAAAAGGCTATTCGCCTTCGCGCGATGATTTTGAAAAAATCAAGCGCTTTACACGAAAGGAATTTGCGGAGGACGAGCTGTATATTTTCAGTCTTATTCTCTGCAACAACGATATAGACAGGGATTATGAAAAATTTTCCGTTTCGGCTCTCGGCGAGCTTGCAAAGCTGTTCGTGGGCAAAACGGGAATACGCGATCATTCAATGAAATCGTCGGATCAGGCGGCGCGCATTTTTGACGCTTGGGTTGAAAAAATTCCCGGCAGAAAAACGGCAGACGGCGAAGAGCTTTTCGCTCTGAAAGCAAAGGCGTATACGGTTAGGAGCGAGGAAAACAAATCGCTGATAACCGAGATAGATGCGGGAATCAAGAAAGAGGTTTCGGTGTCTTGCTCAATGGGCAGCGCTGTTTGCTCCGTTTGCGGAAGGGATATGAAAAGCGCCGAATGCAGCCATATTAAAGGGCGCGAATACGGCGGCAAAAGCTGCTATTGTATTTTGGGCGACGCCCGCGACGCATACGAATGGAGCTTTGTTGCCGTGCCCGCTCAAAAAGAGGCGGGAGTTACAAAATCATTCAATACCGAAAGGGGCGGTTTATCTATGACAGAAATAACCAAAAAGCTAAATTCAGCCGCCGGAGAAATAACGCTTTCCGGCAGTGAGGCAAAGGAGCTTTGCTCTTATCTTCAGGAAAAAGAGGGGCTTGCCGAGTTGGGCGAAGAATATAAAAAAAGCCTTATAAAGCAGCTTGTTTCTCTTTGCGCCAAAATGATTCCGCAGATGGATTTAAAGGTATTTGAGGGCGTTGCGAGTATTATGACGGCAAAAGAGCTTCTGTGCTTTAAAGAGGCGTTTGAAAAAAAGAACGCCGAGGCAAACATTCCCTCGCCTCAGCTTATAAAAGCAGGGAAAAAATCGGAAAATTTTAACGAATTTAAAATATAGGAGGAATTTTTAATGCCTGAAACATCAGTTTCTTATAACGGATACAGAGAAAATGTTTTAACTTTTGACAGCAATTTATCATCAGTGGGTTTTCTTGCCATGCTTGCAAACGACGGCGTTGCCGTTCAGTGCATAGATAACTCCGACTTTATCGGAGTTGCCGTTTCAAACGACGGAAATCACGCGGGCATACAGACAGACGGCTACGTTGAGATCCCCTATACGGGCGATCCTCCGTTGCACGGCTACTGCGCCCTTGTCAGCGACGGCAAAAACAATGTTAAGATTTCTACAACCTCAAAGCATATCGTAAGGGTTATCAAGGTTGACAAGGACAAAAAAATCGTGGGAATTTTACTTTAATCAGGGAGGACTAACATATGTCATTTGATAATTTAAGACTTGAAAAAGGGCTATATTCAACAGCAAAGGGCTTTAACGCCGCGTTGGAAGAGCTTGACCCGTCCGAAAATTATATCGGCACGGAATATGAGGGGCTCGACGCTTATCAGCGCCAGCTCAAAAGATTTGATATCAAGGTTTCCGGCACGGGGTCGGACAGTATTTCAAAATTTTTCCAAACATCCGATTCATCGGTGCTTTTTCCCGAATACATTTCAAGAGCGGTTCAGGCAGGTCTTGAAACGGAGGATCTTTTGCCTAAAATCGTTGCCACCACAACAGATATTGACTCACTTGATTACCGCTCGATAGAAAGCGTTCCGTCTGAGGATGATAAAATGCTGAAGCCCGTTGCGCAGGGCGCGAAAATCCCTCAAACGGTAATAAAAACAAAGGAAAATCTCACAAGGCTCACAAAGCGCGGCAGAATGCTTGTTGCGTCTTATGAGGCGATCAAATTTCAAAAACTTGATTTATTCACAATCACTCTAAAGCAAATAGGCGCGTATATCGCAAGATGCCAGTTTTTCGACGCCGTTAATATGGCTCTTGAATCGGACGCGGAAACTGTTGAGGGCGCCGGCTCAACCGTTTCATACATTGACCTTGTTAATGCTTGGAACGAGCTTTCACCTTATAAGCTCACCACGATCGTCGCGTCTTATAAGGATATATGCGATATGATCGATATAACGGAGTTTAAGGATTCAAATGCCGGTCAGAATTTCCACGGAACGGGCAGAATGATTACTCCGCTCGGCGCAGAGGTGCTTAAATGCCCGGGCATGGAAAAAGGTCAGATTCTGGCTCTTGATAACTCGGCGGCAATAGAAAAGGTTCAGGCGGGCGGAATTATCACAGAATACGATAAACTCATTGACCGCCAAATTGAGCGCGCGGCAATAACCGCAACGGCGGGATTCTCTATGATATCCTGTGACGCCGCCAAGGTTATCGTGCTCGATAGCTGATATGAAAGGTCTGAAAAATGACAGACATACAGCTTGTTAAAGAAAGCCTGAAGCTGCTCGCCGGCTTTAACGATGAGGAAACGGAAAAATATATGCCCGTTTTGAACGCCGCGGTCGCAAGTGTTTCTGCCATGCTGAAAGATGATGCTGATGAAAACGATCCCCGTGTTATTCAGCTCGCGGCGGCAAAGGCATATTGCGCCATATGCCGC
>CANRMJ010000066.1 GCA_947631705.1 uncultured Clostridia bacterium | reverse complement strand
TGAGCGCCTCACACACCTACATCCAATTTTGATTTTATGCCTTTCTTCTGTGTTTACACAAAATTTGAAATAGAGCCTTTTATTTTTTTCAGCGGTATTAAACGCTGTTTATACGATTAAATTTTTCTTTGGTCAAAACCACAAATTCATCATCTTTACGAACAAATCCGACTTTCGAAAACAATTTTTCTGCTGCTATGCGTGTTGCAGGAAAATCATCATATATTTTATCAAGATTCAACTCTTCAAATGCAACATTACAAAGTAAACTTAATGCCTCTTCGGCATAACCTTTGCCGCAATATTTTGCCTCAATAACGATTCCGATAATATGCTTTTGACAATATCCACTCCAATGAATATCAACCTCACCGATAGGAATATTATCATCTTTTCTGATTATGTAAGCATAATAATTATCCGTACCGTTATTCCAATTCTTATACCACTCTTTCACTTGCTCTATAGTTTGATAATAGCAACCTGTTCCATCGTAGCCGTAACCTATATTATAATTCATTGTTTCATTGTCAGAAATTAAATGTCGGCGATATTCAAGTTCATTTTCTTTTGGTATGTATAACTCAACGTTATTCAATAATTCAACCCCCTCAGTTCATTTTCTAAAACATCCGCTTGTTTTTGTATTGCGTTTCCAAGATTCTCAGCTGTGTTTAAAATGCATTTATCTTTTTTATATTTCAATGGATTCTCTCTTACATCAAGAGCTATTTTCAATTCATCGGGCACGTTACAGATGTTATTCTTTAACGCCCATTTTCCTGAAACAGTTTTAGAAATGATTTTTCCCGTTTTCAATAAGTAAATACATCTTGAAATATCTAAAAGTCAACCGAAAGAAAAAATACTTTTGTTCGTCTTCTGAGCATATTTTCTTATAGTTTCATAATGCAGTCTGATGTCCGAATACAAATCTTCATAAGCAGGCTTTTGAAATTGATTTCTGACGTCATTTCCGTAAAGAAGTTTTCCGTTATCAATTATTTCCGTCAACGCAAAACTATCCAAATTATAATAAGTTTTAATGGTTTCTTTACCTGTTCCCCAATACACAATTTGTGACGGTTTATTATAGAATAATGCGTTGCCGCTTGTTATCACGCCTTCAAATATTAAATAATACGGATTTGCTTTATCCGATTTTTTCAGTTCCTGTCTTAAAGTTAATAATCTGTTTGCCTGTTTGGCTGTAATATCTGTTTGTGTAATACACAGTATATCAATATCGCTCCAGCCCAATCTGAAATCATCTAACACGGCGGAACCGTAAAGATATATGGGGGGAAATTATCGGAAATAATATTAACAATTTTTTCAATCATTGTATTTATTGATTTTTCCATAAAACAAATACGCCGTTTCCTCAAATTTATAATAGAAATTATACCATAACATAAAATTTAATTCAACTTGATTCGGCACCATACTTTACGCCCCGCCGACTGCATATATTTTTCAATATCCCGTCTTTACTTCACTCTGTTTTCCTCGCTATTTATAAAATCATTTCGTCTGCCTTTGAAAATTTCACGAATCATAGATAAATATGGGCAAATAATTGAATAAAAATCAATAAATATTACACTCAAATTAACAAAATAATTTAATTTTAAAGGGGTAATATTTATGAAGCATTCAGAAATTGTAACAAAAATGCCGCTTGAACAAAAAGCTGCATTTGTTTCAGGGTTAAACTATTGGTATCTACAGTCCTCCACTGAGCTTGGACTGCCTAAAATCATGATGACAGACGGACCTCATGGATTACGCAAGCAAAACACTGAAAAAAGACCTAACGGTATCGGTCTTGGCAATTCTGTTCCATCAACCTGTTTTCCCCCTGCTGTAACCTCCGCTTGTTCATGGGATGAGGAATTGCTTAAACTTGAGGGTGAAGCAATAGCAGAAGAATGCTTGCAGGAAAAAGTATCCGTTATTCTCGGCCCCGGTACAAACATAAAGCGTTCACCCGTTTGCGGTAGAAATTTTGAATATTTCAGCGAAGATCCTTTGCTTGCCGGCAAGTGTGCAGCTGCTCTTGTTAATGGAATTCAATCAAAAGGAGTGGGCGCATCTCTAAAACATTTTGCCTGTAATTCACAGGAAGCATTGCGTATGGTTATTGATGAAATTATAGATGACAGAGCAATCAGGGAAATATATTTAACAGCATTTGAAATTTGCGTTAAAGAATCTAAACCATGGACTGTTATGAACTCATATAACAGAATCAATGGCGTGTATTCTTCTCAAAATAAATGGCTGCAAAAAGACGTGCTCCGTGATGAATGGGGCTTTGACGGACTGATCGTTACCGACTGGGGAGCATCTGTTGACAGAGTTCCGGGACTTAAATGCGGAACAGATTTGGAAATGCCGTCATCAGGCACACTTAATAAAAAGAAAATAATCAAAGCTGTCAATAACGGTGAACTTGATGAAAAAGATCTTGATAAAGCAGTTGATAATGTAGTTGATCTAATTCTGAAATCAAAACCTGCTCTCAAAAAGGAACATAAATATGATGTTAACGCTCACCATAGAATCGCACAGAAAATAGCGGAAAATTCAATGGTTCTTTTGAAAAACGATGATAATATTCTTCCTATTAAAAAAGGCCAAAAAGTTGCCATTATAGGTGAGATGGCAAAAGCTCCTCGTTTTCAGGGCGCTGGAACATCTGTTGTTAATCCTACCAAGCTTGATAACGCTTATGATAAACTTTTGAAACTTGAAGTTGATATCTCATATTCTCAAGGTTATGATAAAAGTAAAGATGCTATAGATAACAATCTTGTAAATGAAGCAATAAAAAATGCAAAAGCAGCAGATGTTGCAATCGTATTTGCGGGCCTTACCGAAGAATTTGAGGCAGAGGGATATGACAGAAAAAATATAGAAATGCCAAGTTGCCATAATCATCTCATATCAGAAATCGCAAAGGCAAATCCCAACACAGTAGTTGTTCTTGCAGGCGGCTCGGTAATTCATATGCCTTGGATTAATGAGATTAAAGCACTTCTTAATTCGGGCCTTGGCGGTCAAGCCGGTGGAGCTGCAGTTGCGAATATTCTTACGGGAGCAGTTAATCCGTCAGGTAAAACATCAGAAACATATCCAATCAGCTTTCGTGATAATCCTACATATGGCAATTATCCGGGCGAACCTGTAACAAGTGAACACAGAGAGTCTATTTATATCGGCTACCGTTATTACGATACTGCCGAAAAAGATGTTTTGTTTCCGTTTGGCTACGGACTTTCATATACAACTTTTGAATATAGTGATATTAAATTGTCAGCTGATAACATTAAAGATACCGATACCGTAACGGTATCATTCAAAATTAAAAACACCGGCAATGTTGACGGAGCTGAGATTGCACAGATATATGTTACAGATAAGGACTCAACAATATTCAGACCTGTTAAAGAACTTAGAAAGTTTAAAAAAATTTTCCTCAAGGCTGGCGAAGAAAAAGAAGTATCTGTTGAACTTTCTAAGAGAGCATTTGCATTTTGGAATATCAACATAAATGATTGGACGGTTGAAACAGGTGAATTTGATATACTTATCGGCGCATCAAGCAGAAATATAAAATTAACAAAAACCATTACTGTTGAATCAACCAATATTTCAGAAATTCCCGATTACAGAAAAACCGCTTCCGCATACTATACTGCTGATATCAAAAATATGAACGGAGAGCAATTTGAGTCTGTCTATGGCAAACCAGTGCCTTCTTCTGAAATTGACATAAATAAAAAAATTGATATTTATTGCTGTATCAATGATGCACAATATACGAAATGGGGCGGTAAAATTGCTAAACTAATCAAATTTATTATGACAAAAATGGGTTCAACCGAAAACGGTGACGGCGCAATGCTTGCGGCTATGGCAACACAAATACCTATTCGTAATTTTGTACAAATGAGTATGGGAGTTTTCTCGCCGAAAATGGCTGAAGGACTGCTTAATATTCTCAACGATGATGAATCAACATTTTTGGGTTTCAACAAAATCTTTTGGAGAATCGGCAGTGTTATAATAAAACTTCCTAATTTGCTTAAATCAATTTAATTTAAATTGATTTCCGATGTCGTTTCCGTAGAGAGACTTTCCGTTATCAATTATTTCCGTCAACGCAAAACTATCCAAATTATAATAAGTTTTAATGGTTTCTTAACCTATTCCCCAATTCAACTTGATTCGGCACCATACTTTACGCCCCCGCCTTTAGGTAGATGGGGCGTATGTCTTTTATTTATATGATATAATCGCTTATGCAGTCGTACCAATGGACATATATTTTACCGTTAACGGTAAGCCGTTCGTTTTTAGGGAGAATTTCGCTCCACGGTTTCTTGTAACGGTCGATCGCCCAATCATCACGATTATATCTCCGCCACAGAATAGTTTTTCCGTTTCTGTCCAAAAACTGTTCGGAAACAACGCCGCAATTATAGGTTTCAATATCCATTACACATACCGTATCATAGCTTTTGCCGCCAATGGTAACGGTATATCTTCCAACAATATCCAAGAGGAAATCCTTGTCCGCGCTTGTAACAGAGCTCCCGACTCTCTTAATATCGCCTTTAACAGACAGGTTTGTTTCATTTCCGCAGTTATCTTCGCCAAATCCCCAGTTGGGCATAAATTCATCACCGTCAAGAAAAGTAATATAATTGCGAACATCTCCATCATTTCTGAGTGTTGCAAGATAACGGCAATGTGTATCCGTTAGCTGCGCAACAAAGGTGCGGTTAATCACTTCATTCTTATCAGAGCAGGATGCTTCCCTTGCGGTGAGCTCCACACCTTCAATACCGTGAACCTTAGCCTTGCCTGTAACCTTCATATCATAAACATGACTGCATTTACGCGAAGGAATATCATACATACCCCAAGACATTTTTTCACCAAGCTTAGGGATTAAAAACCACCCCATAAGTTCTTCCCACTTCACAGAAAAGGGTTGTTCTGAGCTTGCTTCAATTTTGTATTCGGGAATAAATTCGGGCATCTTTTTCATAGTGCTTTCTCCTTTCAATACTTCGGCGCAATACGGATATTTGGTTTTGAAATTTTGTTTTGCCGTATGAAGTCTGCTTTTAACAGTTCCGAGCGGAATATTCAAACGCTCAGCGATTTCCTTTTGAGGCAAATCAAGATAATAATAGAGATAAATAATCCTTTTGTCGTTAAAATTCAGTTCGCTTACAGCGTCTAAAACATCCGATTGCTCGGCAATGCCGTAGCGGCTTTGAGCAAATGCGGGATAATTTATGTCAAGCTCCTCAAATTCGGGCGTTTTGGCTTTCTTTCTGTAATAATCGCCGCATTTGTTTCGAGCAATACTTATTAACCACGCCTTAAAGCTTTCTTTGTTTTTCAACTGACCGAATTTCTGAAAAGCGGCAAGATACGTTTCCTGCAAAATATCCTCTGCGTTTTCTCTGTTTGCAACTCGGAAATAAACAAAACGCTCCACCGCTCTTTTATGTTCGCTCAGCAATTCTTCAAATTCCATATTTTCACCGCCTTTATTATGCTGAAAACGTTTTCACTGTTATAGACGAAAACATATTCAAAAAAGTTCAGTTCAGATTATTCGGGGCGTTAATAAGCAACGGGAAACCGAACCCAACATACTGAAAACCATTAAGAAATCCCTGAACCAAACGAGTTCAGGGATTTTAAAATTTTTATAACTTTTTACTTTGCCTCTCTTCTTGCCGCAAGCTCCGAGGCGATTTTCGCTTTCTTTTCGCCTACTATATCATATTTGAACATTGGAATTGTTGAAAGAAGAGCGAGTATTCCGGGCATAACGGTGTATGCAAAGAAAATCACATCTTTCGTGTGGACGTCAAATCCGCTCACGGTGCCGGCGGTAATCTGCGCCACCGTATCCGAATAACCCGAAAGCTGAACAAAAACAAGACCGAGCGCCGTGCCGAGAGCAAGGCAAACCTTAATTGTGAGGGTCAGCACCGAATATGCCGCGCCTTCCATTCTTTTGCCTGTTTCATATTCATAATAATCAACGCAGTCTGCCGTCATAATCATAGGCATAAGCGTAACGGCGCCGAACTGAAGTCCGATAAGGAACAGGAAGAGATAGAACAAAACGGTCAGCACCGTATTTTCCGGATTTCTGAACCATAAACAGCCGATTATAAATGAAAGAACGGAAACGGCAAATCCGTAAACGGACATAATGAGATAAACATTTTTTTCGCCCAGCTTTTTAATCAGAACGGGGCATATCGCCATGCTTATCATAGAACCGATTGCAGTAACTATGCCGAGGACGGCAACCAAATTCTGACTGCCGAGCAAAACATTTGCCGCCTGCACCTGAATCCCCATAGCCATCTGACGGCCGAAACCGAGAAAATATGAAACTATTACAAGCATCAGCGGCTTATTGTTTTTTAGAGCATTAAGCATATCCTTAGCCGTTGTTTTTTCACCTGAAACATATGGAACTCTTTCCTTGTTAAGCATAGGAATAAGTGCAAAGAGAGCGCAACCGAGAACAGCGGTCAACACCGCAGTCCAAAAATATTCGTTTCCTATCATCGGTGTGTCGGTTTCTCCCTCAAATCCGAAAACCTGTGAACCGTTCGGAACAATAAGGCACACAATCGGAACAATAACAACACAAGCGGAAAAACCAACCTGCTTAAATGTGTTTGAAATTGAAACAACATTAGTGCGTTCAGTCGGATTCGGAGTGAGAACAGAAGCAATACCCTGTGACGGAACATCACCGAGAGTCATTGCGAGGCTCCAAATAAGATATGTAACAAAAATCCATATATAAGTTGCCATTCGGTTGTTTTTGAACGGCACGTCTATAAAAATAACAGCGGTCATAATAAGCAGCGGCGCAATCGAATACAATATCATAGATTTAAATTTGCCTCGCTTGCTTTTCGAGCGGTCTATAAGATTTCCCACAACAGGGTCAAAAACAGCAGAAACTATCTTGGCAATCAAAATAAGTATGCCAACCACGGCTATATCCGCTCCGAGAATTGAGCCGTCAAACTCTGCCTGATATGAATTGAGCAAACCAACTATTGCCTGAAAACCGAAAAGCCCAAGCGAATAAGCGGCAATTTCCTTAAAATTCATATGCTTTTGCGTTGTGATATCCGTTTTTTCAGCCATAAAATTTCCTCCCGAAAAATATGAAAGGGCAAAGGCATTGCCTTGCCCCAACATTTAATTTAGTCATTAAAAACATCGCTGAAAAGATCTATATTGGCAGCTTTCATAACAGCGCTGAAGATACGAGAACCGCTAACAGGCAGAAGTTTGCCGAAAATGCTCATAGCGTGCGCGTCAAGACCGTGGATCTGGAGAGCCTGTTTGTGTTCAATTCCGAACATAATCATCTTGACCATCAGATCACAGTCTGTTGAAATCATATCAATAATCTTTTCACCTTTGCCGCCCTTGTTAGACTGAGAGCGCATAATATCCGTCTTTGTAAAGCCGGGACAAACAAGACCAACATACAGCTTTCCGCGGAATTCCTCGCGCAGCGCTTCCGTAAATCCTTTTAGAGCCGCCTTTGAAGCCGAATAAATTGACGTGCCCGCAAGGCTCATTAAAGCTGCGGACGAATCAATATTCACTATTCCTCCGTCCTCACTCTGTAAAACAAGCGGCATAAGCGCTTTAACCGAGTAGATGCAGGAATAGAAATTAATATTGATTGCGTTTTCTATTTCTTCCATATCATATCTGTCAAACCGCTTGAATTTAGGTAAAATGCCCGCATTGTTAACAAGAAGATCTATTTTCGTTTCGTTTTCGATTAATTCCTTTGCGAAATTCTCCCAATTTTCACGCTTTGAAACGTCAAAAAGCCTATACTCAAATTGCTCCGCGTATGTGGGTCCCAATTCTTCTATAAACTTTTTCATTTTCGGCTCGCTTCTCGCAATGCCGATAACCTTGCATCCATGCTTCTTTATAAGCGTTGCGGCAATCCCGGCACCCATTCCCCCCGACGCGCCGGTAACCACGCAAGTTTTTCCGCCAAGCCAATCAGCAGACATAAAATCTCCTCCAATTTAATAGGTAGTTTCATTATACTAAAACATTTGTTATTTTACAACAATTTTTTTATTATTTAACATATTTTTTAGTGAAATACATATAAAAGAAGCACACGCCGCCTTGATAATATCGGGAATTATGAACGGAATAACGCACGTTGCAAGTGCCGAAGGCAGAGAAACAGCCGTTTCACTTTTTTCTGCATAAACGATCATAAACCACGCCGTTCCGAATACATAGCAAACGGCAATTCCCAAAATCATTGAAAAAAACAACGCCCATGCTCTTTTGCCAAAACGATTTGAAAATGCGCCGACAATCAGCGCCGTGAAGATAAAACCTATTATATATCCTCCCGTGGGGCCGAGCAAACGCCCTGCCCCCGAAGTAAAATTAGAAAAAACAGGCAACCCGATTAGCCCGATAAGCATATAAACGAGCACGCTCAGCGCTCCCCTTTTTGCGCCGAGAAGTCCGGCGCAGACGCATATTCCCATGGTTTGAAGAGTTATCGGCACCGTAAGCGGAATACTTATCCATGAGCACACGGCAATCACAGCCGCAAATACACCGATATAAACTATATCTGTTGTTTTTAATTTACTTTTTTCTTTTCTGCTTTTCACAATTAGTCCTCCGTAAATCCTTTTTGATTATTTATAAATCAACGCGCCATAATTGTCAACTTTTTTTACAAAATCGGGTTTACAATTAAAAAGTTGCCAAATTAATCAATATATGATAAAATAATGTGGTAAAAGTGCAAAGCTTTTTGAAAGGAGCGGTTTTATGGGCAGAAAATGGTATAAAGGAGACACTCATCTTCACACCGTAAACAGCGACGGAATACTAACAAAAGGTCAACTTGTTGAAAAGTGCAAAGAAGTTGGGCTTGATTTTATGATTATTACCGATCATAACTTTAATTCCGTTAAAGAGAGCTATTATGACGGTGATATGCTGATTATTCAAGGTCAGGAGATAACAGGAGAAAACGGTCACGTAAACATATGGGGCGTTAAAGTTCCCGAAGAGCCGCCTTATAAGCTGGACACTAAAGAGGATTATGAAAAAATCATCGAAAAATGCAGCAAGGCGGGCGGCACGGTCTGCCTTAATCATCCGTTCTGCTCCAAATGCGGTTTCAAAATTGATATAGATGATTTATATTGCGATTGCGCCGAGGTTTGGAACACCATTCAGCACACTGATAATATGGTAAATCGCGACTGGTGGGTAAAGCAG
>CANRMJ010000065.1 GCA_947631705.1 uncultured Clostridia bacterium | reverse complement strand
GGGGTGATATCCTCGCTGCCCTCCCACGGATAGCGAACGTTGCAGTATTGATTTCTGTCGTACCCCTGCATAGTCCACGAGCCGGGAACAAAAATACTGTCCCAATTATGTGAATCGTAATGGGGCTGCGCAAAATCGGTGGGCTTATAAGCGTAATTCTTGTATAGTTTAAATTTCCATTTGCCGTTTAGCAGCTTGCAGCGCGAGGAATCATACCTGCTGCACGCTGCCGCCTCCTTAAAGCTCTCATACGGCATAAACGTCGCGTGCTGCGGGAGCTTGTTCACCGCAACGATTTCAGGATTGGAATGCCATTCGGAATATCCGTCAATGAAATTTCTTTCCATAATCAAATTACTCTCCAGAATTTTATACTTTTTTGATAATCACCTTCGGTGATAAATTCCCTCGTGAAATCCGTCCCTGCGGATACAAACGCCTATTGACTGAAAAAGTATTGCTATATCCATTTTAATACTCCAGTTATCGCAATAGAACTTGTCATACTTCATTTTTTTCATAAGCGATATGCTGTCTCTCCCGCTTACCTGAGCAAGCCCCGTAAGACCGGGTCTGAAACGGTAAACACCGTATTCAATTCTCATTCTGTGAGCCCTTATTTCGCTTGAGATAAGCGGTCTCGGTCCGACAAAGCTCATATCTCCTTTTAATATATTCCATAACTGCGGCAGCTCGTCAAGGCTTGTCTTTCTCAAAAATCTCCCCACTTTTGTTATATACTGTTCGGGGTTTTCAAGCTCGCCCGTAGCGCAGTTAGGCGTATTGTTTTTCATTGTCTGAAATTTGTAAATTTTAAACGGTTTTCCCCGTCTGCCGCGCCTTTCATGAGTGAAAAACACGCTTGTGTCGGGAGTAAAAAGGTTAATCACGCAAATCGTAAGAAAAAGCGGAGAAAGAATGATAAGCGCAAAAAACGAAACAACAATGTCAAACAATCTTTTAAATTTTATAGGAGATAACCATTTTTTCAGAAAAGCCTTCATCTCATCAACCCATTGCATCAAAGCCCTTTAAAAAGCGGCTGTGCGCGGCGCGGCGTCGGCGCCGTTTACCTTTAAGAAGCGGCAAAAGGAGAATATTCGCCGCATTCGCGTCCGTTAAATCTATATAAAAACATTCGTATTCGATTTTTGCACACTTCGCCATTAACATACGCGGCAAAAAATAATTTTGCTAATTATAACATATATATTTTTAATATGCAATTATTTATTATTTATTTTTTTGCGTCCTGTTATTGAAAAATTAACAATTACCATTTATAATAACTTTTAACAACTGTCTGTTGACTTTATAATACAGGTGATATTATGAAAAAATTTATTGCGGCAGCACTTTCCGTTCTCGTTATATTATTCTCTTTTTGCTCCTGCTCGTCCGCCAGAGCGCTTACCGAGGAAAACGTTACAAAAACGGTGGACGCCGCTTTCAGCGCTCTTAAATCCTTTGACACCGATGAGCTGAACAAATACGTTGACTCTTCAACGCTCGGAATAATTATGGACTATGCCGAAAAGCATGATCAGTTCCGTAAGCTCGGAGTTGCCATTTTTGAAAATCTGAATTACGAAATAATAGATACAGACCTTAACGCAAAAACAGTTACCGTTTCGGTTACGAACAAGGATTTATCGTATACGGCATCTTCGTTTGCGTCATCGCTGCTTGAAAAATATTCAACATTTGAGCTTTTAAAAAATCTTAACAACGAGCTGTGGCTCAACGGCAACCTTGCGGATCTCGTTGAAAAAATAGCCGACGCCGTTCCAAACCCCGAGCCGCTTGAAATAACTTTGACCGTAACGCAGGGCAAAAAGAATCTTGTGCTCGGTTTTGACGAAACTGCCGAAAATGCCGTTTCGGGAGGCGCTCTCGGAGCGATAAAAGACGCGATTGCTTAAAAATTTATTGCACAACTATATGCAATTATGTTAAAATGTTGTTTTGTTATGAGGTGAAATAATGGCAAATAAAATTCTTACAAAAATTTTCGGGGATTACTCCGTAAAGGAAATAAAAAAGGTTAAAAAGCAATCCGACAAGGTGCTTGAGCTTGAAAGCAAGTATCAGCCTATGAGCGATAAGGAGCTCGTTTCGCAGACTCAGATACTTAAAGACAGGCTTGCGGACGGCGAAACGCTTGACGATATTCTGCCCGATGCCTTTGCGGTGTGCCGCGAGGCTGCTTGGCGCGTGCTCGGAATGAAGCATTTTGAAGTTCAGGTTATCGGCGGAATCGTTCTCCATCAGGGAAGAATCGCCGAAATGAAAACGGGGGAGGGCAAAACGCTTGTTGCAACTCTTCCCGCGTATCTCAACGCGCTTACAGGCGAAGGCGTTCACATTGTTACGGTAAACGATTACCTTGCAAAGCGCGACTGCGAATGGATGGGTAAGCTGTATCGCTTTTTAGGTCTTACGGCGGGTCTTATTATCCATGAAAAAACCAATGAGCAGAGAAAAGAGGCATACAACTGCGATATCACCTACGGCACAAACAATGAAATGGGATTTGACTATCTGCGAGACAATATGGTGCAATACAAGCAGCAGAAGGTTCAGAGAGGTCACGTTTTCGCCATAGTTGACGAGGTTGACTCAATTCTTATAGACGAGGCGCGCACGCCGCTTATTATCAGCGGAAAAGGCGATCAGTCCACCGATTTATACCGTCAGGCAAACGATTTTGCAAGAGGGCTTAAAATGGTTAAGGTTGCCCAGATGGACGAAAAGCAGGACACCGAGGCAACTTACGACGGCGACTATATTGTTGACGAAAAGGCGCGCACCGCAACGCTGACACGGAGCGGCGTAAAAAAAGCCGAGGAGCGTTTCGGCGTTGAAAATCTTATGGATATGGAAAACACCACGCTGCTCCACCATATCAATCAGGCAATAAAAGCAAACGGTGTTATGCGCCGTGATATAGATTATGTTGTTAAAGACGGTCAGGTTCTTATCGTTGATGAATTTACGGGACGCATTATGCTCGGCAGACGCTATAACGACGGACTTCATCAGGCAATTGAGGCAAAAGAGGGAGTTAAGGTTGAGCACGAGAGCAAAACGCTTGCAACCATCACTTTCCAAAACTACTTCCGCCTTTACAAAAAGCTTTCGGGTATGACGGGTACCGCCTCCACCGAGGCTCCCGAATTCAGCGAGATATACAAGCTCGACGTTGTTGAAATTCCCACAAACAAACCGCTTATCCGCGAGGATATGCCGGATATTATTTTCCAAACCGAGCGTGTAAAATTCTTAAACGCAATTGAGCAGATTAAAAAATGCCACGAAACGGGTCAGCCGATACTTGTGGGCACCATAAGCATTGAAAAGAGCGAGGTGCTTTCAAAGCTGCTCAAAAAAGCAAAAATACCGCACAATGTGCTGAACGCAAAAAACCACGAGCGCGAAGCGGAAATCATCGCGCAGGCCGGCAAGCTGGGCGCGGTTACGATAGCCACTAACATGGCGGGGCGCGGAACCGATATCATGCTTGGAGGAAATGCCGAATTCCTCGCGAAATCCGAAATGAGAAGAATGCAGTATTCCGATGAGCTTATCGCAGAGGCAACCGGCTTTGCCGAAACTGACAACGAAGAGATTTTAGAGGCGCGAAAAACATTTAAAGAGCTTGAAAACAAATATAAAGAAGAAATCAAAGAAGAGGCGGACAAGGTTAAAGAGGCGGGCGGACTGTTCATTCTCGGCACGGAGCGCCACGATTCCCGCCGTATAGACAATCAGCTACGCGGACGTTCCGGCCGTCAGGGCGATCCCGGCAAATCGCAGTTTTATCTTTCTCTTGAAGACGATCTTATGCGTCTTTTCGGCGGTGACAGATTAAAGATGATTATGGGTCGCCTTGCCGATGATGAAAATCTTCCGATTTCAAACAAGATGATAACAAAAACTGTTGAATCCTCTCAGCGCAAGGTTGAGGGACGAAACTTCGGCATACGCAAAAACACTCTTCAGTACGACGATGTTATGAACCGTCAAAGAGAGCTTATCTACAAGCAGCGCGATATGGTGCTTGACGATATTGATTTATCCGACAAAATAATGCAGATGCTTGAATCAAGCATTGACGACAACGTTGCTGTTTACTGCGCAAAGGATGCCAACAAAACCGATTGGAACCTTCAGGGGCTCAAAGAAAAATACAGAGGTTGGCTTGTTAAAGACGATGATTTTGAAGATATAGATTCACTGACCGTTGAGAATATAGCCGAAACACTCAAAGACAGGGGCCGCGCCATTCTTGATGACAAAAGAGCCCATCTCGGCGATGAGCTTTACAACGAATTTCAAAAAATGGTTCTCCTGCACAACGTTGATTCGCTTTGGATGGAACATATAGACGCAATGGACGACTTGAAAGAAGGTATCCACCTGCGTTCGTACGCTCAGCAGGATCCCATTGTTGCTTTCCGAAACGAATCTTACGATATGTTTGACGAAATGACGGCAACCATCCGTGAGAACACCGTAAGAATGATGCTCACAAGTATGCCGAGAAGGCGAGAAGATGTTGAGAGAAAAGCCGTTGCAAAGGTTACTTCAACATCGGCGGGCGGCGATGACACCGTTAAAGCGGCTCCCGTGAGAAAGAGCAAAAAAGTCGGACCGAACGACCCATGCCCGTGCGGCAGCGGCAAAAAGTATAAGAAATGCTGCGGTTCTCCCGAAAAGCTCGCAGAAAAAGCAAACGAAAATAAACGCTGATAAAAATTCCCCGCGGCAATTTGCTTGAATGCCGCGGGGAAATTGTTTTATTTTCACTTTTTAATTAATTTGAACAAACGCGCTCCGTGAGCGTCAACAGATACTGTGAGCTGCCGCGTAATTTCGGGCTCATATGTTTGATTCCATATGTCCCAAACGGAGTAAACGGCGCCGTCCTCAAGAATCTCGCCGAGCTTAGCCGTTATTTCACGCTTTTCGTTCGCCGTGTTGAAAACGGCAACATACTTACATTCCTTGCCGCTGCTCTGCCATATAATCGTGCCCTCTCCGTCTTTTTCATCTCTGTAAAGCTGTTTCGCGCCGAAAGATGAGCGGTGCATTTCCATATAATCGCTGTTTGTAAGCAGAGAAAGAGTCCATTCATCATTTTCCGGCATATTGCCGCCGAACATAAGCGGGCTCCTGAAAATTCCCCAAAGCGTCATAAGCGTTATCTGTTCCGGCTTTGTGAAGTTTGTATATCTGTTTGCCTCTCCGTGGCACGGCGCGTTCTTCGCAAGCCTGCCGAGGGGCAGCATATCGCAATCCGGCCAGCAGCCGTTTCCAACCTCATTCTGCCACAGATGGCAGCGTGAAAACATATCGTGGAGCTTATCCCACTGATCCCAGAAATCGCCCGTAAGGCGCCACATATTCGCGTTTGCGGCAAGATGGGCGGCGTTTTCAATACCGGCAGGGCCGGGAGAAAGAGAAAGCACCATATCTCTGCCGCAGCCGTCTATTGCCCTTCTTATCATTTTTATTTCATAGTCTGCGGAATAGGGATTATCCCATTTTCTGAACTCGGTAACACAGATATCGTCGCATTTTACATAATCAACGCCCCACTCGGCGTAAAGCTCAAAAATTGAATTGTAATACTCCTGCGCCGCCTCGGTGTTTTTGCAGCCGTACATATCGGTGTTCCACGAGCAAACGGAAAAATGATGCGCGATTTCACGGCAGTTGCTTTTGCTGCCCTTTATCGGGAGCGCTGCGTGAACGGCGCCGCGCGGCACGCCTCTCATAATATGTATTCCGAATTTAAGACCGAGATCGTGGCAGTAATCGGCAATTTTCTTAAATCCCACGCCTCCGGCGGCGCTCGGAAATCTGTTTTCCGCCGGGATCAGCCTGCCGTATTCATCCATATTGAGCTCTGTAAAATTGTTGTAATCGTTGCTCTTTGCCAAAGGCTCATACCACTGAATATCGCAAACGATATATTCCCATCCGTACTGCTTTAAATATTTTGCCATATAATCGGCGTTTTCAAGAAGCTGTTTTTCATTAACCGCCGCGCCGAAGCAATCCCAACTGTTCCAGCCGAGCGGCGGTGTTTTTGCAAGCTCTCTGTGCATAATTTTGCCCTCTCATATAAGATATTAATTAAATTATATTCATTATTGATTCAATGTCAACAGAAAGAAGTAAAAAAATTCCGCCCTGATTATTACAATCGGGCGGATTTATAAAAGAATCTTATTCAACAGTTTTGAGGGCTGCCGTTTTTTCGGCGCGGCGCTGAGCCCTTTTCTTTTTAGCTTTGTATCCGAGCAGCTTATCAAGATGCTCCTGGGGAGTTGAGCAGGCGCCGAGCGTAACGGACTGTTTGCCGTATATTCCGTGGAAATCGGAGCCGCCCGTCATAAGAAGATCGTTGCTTTTGCATATTTTCTGCAAACGCTCAACGGTTTCCTCATCGGCAGACGGGTGCCAAACCTCAATGCCGTCAAGTCCAAGATCAATATATCTGTCTATTTCATCAAAGTTATCAAACTGCGCGGGGTGGGCAAGAACAGCGATACCTCCCGCGGAATGAATTTCTTTAATAACCTCCTCAACAGACGGATATTTTGTCGGCGCAAGGATATTTGTTTCGCTTGCGGGATCAAAAAGCGCATAAAACAAATCTCCGAATATTTTATCTGTATATCCCGCGTCCATAAGAGCGTGCATAATGTGCTGTCTGTAAAGGTTAACCGAGCCGGACGCGTGACTGATTATAAAATCGGATGTAATCGGAAAACGGCTTGCAACCTTCAGCATCATTATTTGACCCGCTCTTTTGCGCGCAACGGAGGTGCGCTTGCAAACACCCTCAAGCCTGTTTGGGGCATCGGCAAGATAGCTTAAAATATGTACTTTTTTTCCTGCCTCATTATCAAAAGCGGATATTTCAACGCCCGGAATAACGGTAACTCCGTACCTCTTTCCGATAACCTGACCTCTTACCGTTCCTGCAAGGCAGTCGTGGTCTGTGATAGCGATAGTATCAATCCCGCTTTTTTGGGCTATAACAATTAAATCTTCTATTCCTACCGAGCCGTCGCTCAGCTTAGTATGGCAATGTAAATCTGATGCCATATTATTACTCCTTTATCGTTAATTATATAACTCGTGCAAAAAAGAGAGCTTTGCTCCCATAATTCAATTATACCATTTTTATAACTTTTCCGCAATTCTCAAATTAGACAAATTTCGGCGAAGTACACAAGAAAATAATATTATATTTTGTTAAAATTACCAAAGAAATTGCGTTTTAATTCTCTGTATAGGGCAGAAACAGGCAAACCCACAACGTTGAAATAATCGCCCTCTATTTCTCTTACAAAAAGCGCTCCCGCGCCCTGTATTCCGTATGCTCCCGCCTTGTCACGGCATTCGCCTGTTTTTATGTAATCAAGTATCTCGCTGTTGCTTAAATCATAAAAACGCACCTTTGTTTCTCTGAAAAACGATTTCTCGCACTGTGGTGAAATAATCGTAACTCCCGTGAAAACCGAATGTTCTCTGCCGCTTAAAAATTTAAGCATCTCAAAAGCGTTTTCATCATCGGCGGGCTTGCCGAGAATTTTTCCGTCTGCCGCAACAACCGTGTCTGCCCCTATAATTATATCGCTTTCGTTTTTAAACGGCCGAGCCTTAATTTTTGAAAGCCGCAAAACAGCCTCATTCGGAGAAATGTTTTCGGGCAAGGTTTCATCTGTATCAGCAGTTTTTATAATAAAATCCTCTGTTATGAGCTTTAAAAGCTCCTTTCTCCTCGGCGATTTTGACGCAAGTATAATCATTTAAAGCACTCCTCTGTAATAAAGACCTCTTGTAAATTTAAAATCAGCCTTTTCTCCGTTTTTATAAAGAGAAATTATTTTTTCAACCTCATCGGCGCTTTCATCCGTAAAATAAAAATGAACAAAATCGGTTTTTATATCGTCCATCTTGTCAGCCATATAAAGGGGAACGCCGTTTAAAAGCTCAACACAGGGATAAGGCGAGCAAATCACGGGAAAGCGAACGCCCCGCCTGTCTGTAAGGAAACCGTTTTTTCCGCATTTTGCGCACCCGATTTTATTTTTGACAGGGCAGTTTCTCATAAGCATAAGGGGCAGCCTGCCATAAGCGATAATGCCGGTGTCGGTTGCGTTTACCCGGTTCGCCTCCTTAACCGTAAGCTCAAAAGAGAGAATCGGGGAATTGATTTCACGGGCAGCGGCGCTGTTGAAAATATTAAGACCGAAATCCCCGAAAACGCGAAAGCCGAGTTTTTTTGCAAGGTGATAAGAACCTATATTTCCGCAGAGCGCTGTTTTCACTCCGATGCTTTTAAGCTCTTCAAGCCTTGCGGCAAGCGCTTTTTCCATACCGAAAAGCCCTCTCGGCAGTTCCGCGCCCGCGCCCGTTTCGGCAAAAGCCTTGTTTGACGACCAAATCGGTATAAAAATTCTTTTAAACGGGTGATTTTTCGGGATCTGCGCTTCGTCGGAAAATCTTGCCGTGAAATACGGCACGGCTCCGTTTAGTTTTGGCTCCGGCTTGTTAAAAGAAAATGTTTTAGGAGTTTTCATCTCGGTGAAAGACAGCTTTTCAACAGCATCGCGCCTCAGCGCGTTAATTTCGGCGGCGGAAAGCGCTAAGCCCTCATCCGCTTTTATTTTTACGTTTCGCGCGTAAAACTGCGTGCCGCCGAGCTTTGAAAGTCTGTTTTTCAGGCTTTCCTCCGTTTCGGCTCTGTTTATCGCCGTCTGCGGCTCCGCACCCGAAACGCGAACTGTTTTTCCGAGAGCGCACGCCGTGAGCATAACAGGCTTTCGCCGCAGAAATTCAAGCTCCATATCAACGGGTACAAGCTGATTTTCGTTGTCATACAGATGAGAGAACGCTTTAACTGCCTTCTCAGAGGCAACAACGTCATCTTTCTGCCTTATACCGAACATTGATTTGTTCATTTCATCGCTGAAATAGCCGTCTGTAAAGCCGCTGCGGCTGAAAACATCTCTCAGCGCAGCCTCATCTTTAAGTGAGTATGCCCCGTTTACAGCCTTTTTAACCGATGAAACGGCGGCGGCAACATATTCGGGTCTTTTCATTCTGCCTTCTATTTTAAGGCTGAGCACGCCCAAGCCGCTTATTTCTTTAAGACGTCCGATAAGGCTGAGGTCTTTAAGGCTCAAATCAAACCCGCCGCGCGAATCCGCCGAAAACGGCAAACGGCACGGTTGAGCGCAAAGTCCGCGGTTTCCGCTTCTCCGTCCTATCATTGCGGAAAGATAGCACTGTCCCGAAACGCTCATACAGAGCGCACCGTGAACAAATATTTCAAGCTCCAAATCGGTGCTTTTGGCAAGCTCGGCGATTTCATCCGCCGTCATTTCGCGCGGGAGAACGAGCCTTGAAACGCCCATCCGTTTAAGTGCCTCGGCGGCGGACGG
>CANRMJ010000064.1 GCA_947631705.1 uncultured Clostridia bacterium | reverse complement strand
AAGAATTTTGTTTTTGTAGATCTGAGCCTGTTCAACGGAATTGATTTCCGCAAATTTCAAAATCGCCGTGTTTTTTTGCGGCCGCGCAGAAATAAGAGTTAAAGCGGCGTTTCCTCTGTCATCGGTATAAAGCGTTTTAAACTGACGAATATAATCTATTCCGTCACACCAAAGTTCAAGCTTAAGCTCCCCTTTTATTCCGTGTGTGTTGGTAATTTTTCCAACTTCAAGGTATTGCTTCATAGGCAGCCGCCTTTCACTTTTATTTTAATTCGCAAACACAATATTATTCATTATCCGAATGTTTTTTAACAAGCTCGCCGAGCATTCTTGCGTGCTCCTTATCGGAAAGAGCATATTTTATTGTCGGCAGAGCGGATATCAGCATACCGATTGCGGGAGGCACCGAAAGAAGTAAAACCATAATTGAGGCATACTTTCCGCCGTTATATGTTATAAAACTTTCGCCTTTTGACAGCGCATTATTCATTATTTCTATGTTTTTATCCGAAAATCCAACTGCGCCGTACGCAAACGACTGTATAAGAGCCGCAATACCGCCCGAAAGCTTTGTGATAAAGCTCTGACCTGAAAAGAACACGCCGTCCGGTCTTATACCGCTGTTATATTCCTCATAATCAACGCAATCGGCAATCATAACAGACTGCATAACATTTATGCCGCCCATCGCCGCGCTTGCGAAGAAAAGCAAAACGCCGGCAATCGCAACCCAGCCGATAGAAGTTAAATCTCCGCCTGCAATCTTATAAACAACAAACAGCAGTAAGAAAGGAACTGCTCCTCCGATTAAGAAGAAATTGTAAATCGACTTGTTTTCAAATTTTTTCACGAGCATAGGCGTTATTCCCATGGAAATAAACTGTCCCGCAAAAATGCCGATTGCTATAATGGCTATGTTGATCACCATTCCCCAATTAATCTTTGAGCCGGAAAACAGGTTCATAAAGTCGCCGTTTGCATAATAATAGGTAACGAAAGACATTGCAATAAGCATCAAAAGCTGGATAGGGCTTCTCAATATGCCCGAAATAAGGATTTGGCGAAACGGCTTGCACTGCCACATAATCTTGAAATTATCCTTCATTGAGCGGCGCTCCTCGGAGCCCTTAACTCTTTCTTTGGTTCCTACGCCGGCAAGCTCAAACATAATTGTGCTTATTACGGTAAGAACAACAACAGTGATTATAAATCCGTATTGATTTGCCTTGTTGATATCCATTCCTCTGCCTGCAAATATGCCGCTGACAGCCTGCGCCATCTGAACGACGAGCACGCCGATACCGCCGATACCTGCAGCCATTCTTGCAAGACCAAGCAGTTTTGAACGGTCGTTTTCATCTTCGGTCATAAGCGAGGTGATTCCCCAAAGCGGAATATCCCCAACAGTGTATAGCATACCCCAAAGTATATACGATACGGCTGCCCACACAACAATAAGCACTTTGCCCGCCTTTGTAGACGCCTCGGCATAGTTGCCGTTTACAAAAGTGAGAATTGTTATTATACCTATAATAGCCGGGAAAATGATAAGATACGGTCTGCACTTGCCCCATTTGCTTTTTGTTTTATCAACAATAGTGCCCATCATCGGGTCGTTGATCGCATCCCAAACTCTTGCAACCGCAACTATCCAGCCGATTGCAATAACCGGAATATAAATTACATACTGAAGATAAAAGCCTACAAGTCCCGTTGCGATTATGTTGTAAATCATATTCTGACCAAACATACCCGCAAGATACATATTTCGTTCTTTTTTTGTGTAGGTTTTAACGTTTGCCATAAATTTTCCCCTTTAAGGCGGTTGATTTTCGGCACGGCAGGCATTTTTAAATTGTCCGCAGAACCAAACCGCCGGCTAAATTATTGTACTATAAAATCAAAAAATAGACAAGGAAATTTTGATAATTTATACAAAAAAGGCAATATTAACTGTGTATAGTAATATTTATTGACTTGCTGTTTTAAAGATGATATACTAAATTTGCCAAACAAATTCAATAATATAACTAATACAGGTGTGTATTTTTTTACTTTTGATAAAATACATGCTCTTTTTCAGCATACTTGTATTAGTTGTTTGAATTTGTTTGGCGACAGTTAGAGCTATGTATTTTTATGCGTGGCTTCGGCTGCGCATTTTTTTATTTTACGGGGGAATGAAAATGAAAAGAATTATTAGTTTTTTATTGTCAATGGTATTGCTTTTGTCATCAATTATTTGTGTAGACTTATCTGTATTAGCAACTGCTAATACAGATAAAAGCTATTTTAATATAGAAAATTTTTTTGAAAATTACCAGAACAAGGCTGATGATTTTAATTATTTACAATACGTTTCTCAACATTATACAAGTGATGAAAGTAAAAGTACGATAGAATTTAGAATCAATCAAGATACAAATTGCTTTAATCTCGTTGACTATTTAAAGAATAATTTGTGGTTTAAGAGTAATTATGCAATCTGGGAAACAGCAACTTTTGTTACTAATCCTGTTGAAATTATTGGAAGACAATTAAATAAGGAAACATATTACGAAACTATTATTCTTAGAATTCTCAATTCCGCAGTAACGTCTGATAATGCCATTGACTGGTTGAATCAAGGAGCAGTTAAAAATTCTGTTAAAATTTCAAAACAAATTGCCCAAGCTTCAGAGAACAGTTATTATTTTTACTTGGCGAATAAGCATATTTCGATTTCAGATTTAACCAATGAAGAATATGAAAAAACGATCGAATTTACCAAAAACTATATAAACTCACAAGGTTATAAAAAATTTGGGAAAGATATTTCGTATCTTTCTGATCTTCTTTCTATGTCAAAAGATATAGAAGAATATTCGGAAAAGTTAGCCTCTTATTGCCAACTTATAGAATTAGGTGACGCAGTAGCTAACTGTCTTGAAGAAATAAAAAATAATTCTGATGATAAAGATTTGGTTAATGCTATTGATAAAGTTATTCCGATTATAAAAGATTCTTATAGTGATATGCTTAAAACAGCAGCAAAAGAAGGATTATATTATATTGGTTCTACTGCTCTAAAAAAAATAGTTGGTGACACTTGGAAGAAATGTCTTATTAATCTATTGAATAGCGGTTATTTATATGACGGTACTGCTATTGTAGGCTCAGTGTTTTTAACTATAGGTATTACAAAGACTTTTGTGAATATTGCTTTTTCTACAGATGCAAAACTGGATCAATATGAATTAATGAAGGCTCTTTGTTCGTTTGAACAGTCTATGGAAACAGTAATATATAAAAAAATTAATGCCTTTAAAAAAACAGATGAATATGCAAATGTACTTCTCGAAGAAGTTGATATTTTATACCAAACATATATTGTAGATACAGAAGTGTATAGTGAGATGACAAGGATATGCCAAAATGATTGGATTGGGAATTTGTCAAAAGAAGAATACGAAAAAATAATAAAAATTTGTAGTTATAATAAAGAATTATATCAAAATGAATACGATTCTCTAAAAATTATATCAGGTTTATGTGGCGATGCAGTTGGATGGATAGTATTAGATGATGGAAGTCTGCTGATTTATGGAATAGGTAATATGAATGACTATGTTGCAGAAAAAACTCCTTGGTATGGCGAAAGAGAAAAAATAAAAGAAATATATGTATCTGCAGGAATTACAAGGATAGGAAACTACGCCTTCAATAACTTGATTAATGTTAATAATGTAATTGTTTTTACAAGTCCTGTAGAATGCGGGTCGTGCTGTTTTGATAAAATAGGAACAGATGCGGAAATTGTTGCCTTAAGCAATATATATTTTTCCGGTTCGCAATCTTTAAATAACAATATCCGGGCTTGTAAAGATTTGCGTTTTTTCGATCGCAAATCTGCGGATATCGAAATAACGGACAATACTACGCTTATCGTACACGGTGATGTAAATATGATCAGTGTTTGTGGAATTGATAGTGGTTTAAAAAGTAGCCTAACAGTAAACGGTCGTGTGGAGGTTCATGGAAATGTGAACATAGAGGGCGGTGCAGAGATGGATTATTGGTTTCATCCTATCAATCTGCACATTAATGGAATTATGTCTATTGACGGAGATTTTACCACGAAAGGGACGGGATCACAAACAGGATCTCGTGTGCATCTTTATCTTACGCAAGAAAGTAGTCGTTTGATTGTTAACGGAACATTTGAACAGGAGGATTTCACCGGCGATTTGTCCAATGGAACGATAGAACTTCGAGGAGATTATAACGGAAAACTGACTTGCAACGGCAACAGCACAGTCATATTAAATGGGGACAAAAAGCAGACGATTAGAGAACTTCGGGCTAATAATCTGATCATAGAAAACACTTCGCAGGAAGGAGTTGTATTTGACGGAATATCTTGTTGTGCGGGCGGAGTACGTTCTAAAATATCAAAAATTGAGAATGGGCAAAACTTATACCTAAGTGGCGGATATTTCATGGACGACGAATATCATGGGGATATTGCACTAGAAAATGTTTGCATAAAAAAGGACGTCACTGTATTTGGAGATATAAATTTACAAGGGACTG
Source organism: uncultured Clostridia bacterium (assembly GCA_947631705.1). Classification (GTDB taxonomy): domain Bacteria; phylum Bacillota; class Clostridia; order Oscillospirales; family Acutalibacteraceae; genus Eubacterium_R. Next base: position 4,989 of record CANRMJ010000064.1, on the reverse strand, counting down.
TTAATATAGCAGAAAATGTTAATATACTGGGAGATTTGTATTGTAGTACAACAGAAGAATCAAATATTAATATTTTATCGGGAGCAACTGTTAATGTTGATGGAAATGCGAACTTTGTTACAAAGCCTGTTTACATAAAAGTAATAGAAAGTTCGATAAAAACAAATGATGGTGCAATATTAAATATCAATGGGAATTTAACAGTTTCAGGAAGTAGCCATCCTCAATCGAATTGGAGTTTTCATTGGTTGAACTTTTATATCAATGGCATAATTAATGTAAAAGGAAACTTTGAAGATGGTATATTGTTGCGTTTTTATGAACAGAGCGTAAACGGCTATTTTAAAGTTGAAGGAGATTATACACAAAATTATTTTCAGGGTGAAATATCTAATGGAATTATTGAAATGAAAGGTAATTATACAGGTAATATAAAGACTTCGGGAGATAATTTACTTGTATTGAATGGAACTAATACACAAATGCTATCAGGAAAACTTAATTTTTCTAATCTTCAAATAAATAATAAAAATGGTATCCATTTTAATTCAAACTTAACAGTTACAAATTTATTTAATCATAACGGAAATTCTTTTACACTCTATAATGATGGAAAAGGTTCAATATTTCCTGATTATGATGGTGATAGCTATAAAGACAATATTGATCCATATCCTTTAGTAAAGCATCCAGCTGAACATGATTATGTTTTCGTTAGAACAGTTGCGCCAACATGTTTAAAACAAGGTTATGATGAATACATATGCTCATATTGTAATGAAATTGATAAAAGAAATTTAGTTGATGGAATTCCTCATAATTATTCATTCACCAAAACGGTTTCTCCTACTTGCACAACACAAGGTTATGATTTATATTCCTGTACAAATTGCTCTTCAACTGAAAAAAGAAATACAGTTGACTCAACAGGGCACAGTTATGAGGTTACATGCAACACCGCTACATGTACAGAAGATGGTGTAAAAACCTCTGTTTGTTCAAAGTGCGGTGATACAATCACCTCCAATGTTTCTGCCCTTGGACATACATACAATAAAATGTATAAAGCCCCAACTTGTACACAATCGGGAGGATATACAAACACTTGTTCACGCTGCGGCGACACAACATACAATATATATTCATCAAGAGGTCATGATTACGGAGATTGTACAGGACAAAAATATTTGAATAAAATATACGATAACAACGGACAATTTATTGAAAGTATTCCGGGAACAACAAACTATTACGGTGAAACTTTCTATACAACGGCATCCTTTGGAACAAACGCATTCAGAAAAATCAAAGTGTCATATCCTCAAGAAATACGGTTAGAGCAAAACGATTTAGATTTTGTGGACAATTACAAATTTTATGTTTCGCGTTGGTCAATATCATTAGGCGGTACGCTGAATAATATCTTTGCGTATGATACAAATACGGGAAGATTGCCGCAAAATTCCGCTATTCCGTATACCGATAAAAGCGGAAATCTTGTAAACATGAAATTTGTTGATTATAAAACTAATGGTGAATGGATTAACGGTGAGTTTTTACTTAACGGCGATGAAATTATAGATTTAACAGGTTCTGTTGTTTGCGTTGACTTCACCGAAATCAGACCTCATATTGTTTTCACAAGAAATTATGCCCTTGAAAACGGAATAATGAATGACGACGGCACGGTTAATGTGGACTTGATTAGTAACGACATCTCTTTTTCTGCCGGTATACCGGGAATTTATACGTCAATTTATAATATTTCGATTGGAAATTACATAAGCGCATTTAAACACGATGAAAAGGTAAAAGCAGAAAGCGGAGTGTATTATATTTCGCTATGCTTTAACAGTTCAAATTATTATACAACAGGTAATATTGTTTTCAAAATATATGACAAAGATAAATTGATTAAGAAAACTCCTGCCACGGTTTCAACAGACGAAAAAATAACATACACTTGCATAGACTGCGGAGAAACACATACCGAAACATCATCTTTGGATTTGAAAAATTTCAAAATAAAAACAGTTTCCGTGTCACTTGAAAGCAGCATAACAATGAACTATAAGGTATTAAAATCAGCTGTGGCAGATTTTAATGAGCCGTTCATAGAATTTACCAGAAACGGCAAATCAACAGTTGTAAGAGAATATATTGAACAAGGCGACTATTATATTTTTGAATATACGGATATTGCGCCGCAGTGTATGAATGATACCGTGACCGCTGTGTTACACGCAAAGCATAACGGCATCGATTACAGCAGCGCACCACTTGATTTCAGTGTTGCAAGATATGCCTATGGAATGCTTGATATGTATAGCGGAAACAAATATGCAAAACTGCGAACTCTGCTTGTTGATTTGTTGAACTACGGTGCCGAATCACAAAAATATCAGAATTACAGAACCAATGATTTAGTCAACGCAAAACTGACCGAAACACAAAAATCATGGGCATCGGCTCAAGCATTGAATTTAACAAATGTTACAGATACGAAGTATAAAACAGTTGACAATCCAACCGTTGAATGGAAGTCGGCAGGCTTGCAGCTTAACGATTCGGTTGCGGTTCGCTATAAATTTACCGCAAAGAACATTGACGGTCTTCAATTAAAAGTTACATGCGGTGCAAGCGAATGGATATATACTTCCGATGATTTTACATATAACGGTGACGGAACGTATACTTTTCTGTTTAACGACTTGAACGCTGATAAAATGCAGGAAGATATTTTTATCACAGCTATTAGCGGTAATAAAGCCGTTAGCAACACAATGAGATACAGCGTTGAATCCTACGCAAAGCAAGTTCAGGATTCAATGCCTGATTCAAGTTTAAGAAATTTAACTGATGCAATGATGAGATACGGAATTTCGGCATCAAATTATGCATGAGTTGGAAAGGAGATAGGAATGAAAGAAAAATACACAAAGCCTGATGTTGATGTTGAAGCATTTACAACAGTAGATGTTATCACAACAAGCGGAGACGGTCCGATTGAATTGCCCGATTTTCCGCTTGATTGATAACAAAAAATTTTAAAAAGTCGGGATCCACCGTAAAAGGTGGTCCCGACTTTTTGTAATAAGTTCAATATTTGAATTTAAATTAAAAGAATATAATCTGTGTTAAAGCAAACGATTATGCCATAAATCTGCGTATAACGCTTTCCATATCCGCGTAATTCATTATTTTCGGGACAGGATATCCGGGATTGCCCTCTTTCAGAGCCCTTTCGATAAGCGTTGGCAAATCTTCTTCCTTTATCATATCAAATGATGACTGAATGTTCATATCCTCGTTTAGCTTTTTAACAGCCTCTATAAACTTAACGGCCTTATCTGCCTCATCGGCGCCGTTAATGCCCACTACATCTGCAAGCTTTGCAAGTTGAGGGTAAATGCAGCTGCCGTACCATTCAAGTACATAGGGAAGAATAACGGCGTTTGCCAATCCGTGAGGCGTGCCGTAAAGACCTCCGAGATTATGAGCAATTGCGTGAACATAACCCACATACGCTCGTGTGAACGCACAGCCTGCCCAATAAGAACCTTTAAGCATATTTGCCCTTGCCTCATAATTTTTGCCGTTGTTGTAGGCCTCTTTAATGTTGTCAAAGATAAGCTTGGTCGCCTTTTCCGCCTGCGCTCTTGTCTGTTTTGTGTTGCTTCTGCCAATATAAGCTTCAACGGCGTGAGTAAGCGCGTCCATACCTGTTGTCGATGTGATGTGCGGCGGCAAACCTACGGTCAATTCCGGGTCAAGCACGGCAAATCTCGGACGAAGACAGATATCATTTATTGCGTTTTTCTCATGCGTTTCGGGATCGGTAACAACCGCTGCAACCGTTGTCTCTGAGCCTGTGCCTGCTGTTGTGGGCACCGCAAAAAACGGCGGCAGCTTTTTATGTACTTTAAGATAGCCTCTCATTTTTCTGACAGTTTGATTAGGCTTAACAACTCTTGCTGCGGCAGCTTTGGCGCAGTCCATGGAAGAACCGCCGCCGAAGGCAATAAATCCCTGGCAACCGTTTTTGATATACATTTCCCTTGCGGCTTCAATATTCGGGATTGTGGGGTTCGGCTGAACTTCATCGTAAACAACGTATTTAACGCCGACTTCCGTCAGCTTTTCAAACATAGGGTCAAGCAGATGGAGCCCCATTAAACCTTTATCGGTAACAACAAGGACTTTGCCTATACCCTTGCTTTTAACAAACTCCGGCAGCTTTAAAACAGCGCCTTTTCCCTCAATCAAATGCGGTTCGGACCAATCAAGAAAATTCATTGCAAGCTTAAATGCCGACTGATAAACGCGGTAGCAGCACTTTTTGATTTCCCAAAGCATAAAAAACCTCCTTTACTCATTATTTCCAGTATATTTTACTAAAAAAAAATATTTTTTGCAATAGATTTAAACAAGTTATTCAAAAACTTATTATTTTATGTTAAAATGTATGCAGAAAATTAAGTGTTTGAAAGAAAGGCTGCGTGTATCAATATGGATAATGGCACTCTGCTGTTTTGCGGGAGCAGTCCCCAATTTTTAGACGAGGAGCTTACCAAACAAAGCAATGGCTCAAACGGCGGCATCGCTTTTCGCATACCAAGCATAGTAAACGCGGGCGGCACTCTTGTTGCCGCGATAGACCGCGCCTCATGCGGAGCGGACTGGGGATATATTGAAATTGCCGTTCGCACAAGCGAGGACGGCGGAAAAACGTGGAGCGATATACGCTCAATAGCCATTCCTCCCGCAAGGGAAACAAAAATATCGTCTGCAAGCTATTCATCGGCATTTTTCATTGATCCGTGTATGGCGGTTGCGCCAAACGGAGACATTATTATGATCGTTGATTTCTGGCCTGAGTGCAAAGGTTTGCATAACAAGAAAATTCTTGACAGGAAGAAAACGCCATACGGACAGATAGACGGCAAAATGCTGCCGCTTATTTACGACAGAAACGGAAAGTTTTTTTAC
>CANRMJ010000063.1 GCA_947631705.1 uncultured Clostridia bacterium | reverse complement strand
TTCAAAAAGTGCAACCGATTATAGGGTTGAAGGGCTTGGCGAGTTGTATAAAAAAGATGAGTATTTGGGAAACATTTATTTGAACGGCGCGGCGGGAAAAAATGAAATTAACGCCCACACCACTTTCGGCGCTCCCCTAAAATCTCCCAAACGATGCTATGTTTTTATGCTGAAAAGCAGCGACAAGGGCAAAACATGGACCGAACCGAAGGATATCACTCATATGTTTCTTCAAGAGAGCGACGGAGTGTTTCTCGGCGTTGCACCGGGCGCGGGTCTGACCTCTTCAGACGGCAAAATAATGATGCCTCTTTATGTTGACAAAAAATCAAACGTCTTGATTTACAGCGAAGACAACGGCGAAACTTGGCACAGAGCCGCCGGTCAGCCTTACGCGCAAAATACAGACGAGTGGCAGCTTATCGAGGCGCCCGACGGCACTCTTTTAGGCTTCGGCAGGCAAAGTAAATACGGCAAAACTCCCGTTTCTCTCTCATTTAACTCCGGCAAAAACTGGATAAAGAACGGCAAAACGGCAATTTTTGCCCCAAAATGTCAAAAAAGCATAATAACCGCCGAAAATTATGTTTTCTGCTCTCACGCAAGCGAAAGGACACGCAGCAACGGCATTTTGTCCGTTGGAAAGCTGCGCATAAAAAAAGGAAAATACACTCGCGTTGAATGGCTTGCGCACAAAGAAATCAACGATGGCTTTTTCGCATATTCCTGCCTTGTGCAAATTGATAAAAATACTGTGGGGGTTATGTATGAATCTCAGCCGAGCAGCTACATTGAATTCAAAACTTTTAAAATCAGCGATTTGATATAATTCGTTTCATATTTACAAATTAAAAATTCAATTTAAAATCTTAACATTTTTTGCTATTTATGATAATTTTATATTTATTAAAATCAATGCAGCTTTAATATACAAAAAATTTTAATGAGAAATAATCATGAAAAACAACGATAATATTCAACCTCCTGTTTATGTTGACGAGCTGATCGAAGAAAACGACGATTTTCTCGGTCTTGAAGGCGACAACGATACTTCTCTTGAATAAAATCAAAAATTATTCTTGCAAAAATAATAAAACTATAATATAATATACCCGTTTGATAAACGCTGAGACGAAGAAAAGTAGCTTTTATGATTTATTCAGAGAGCAAAACCTTGGCTGTGAGTTTTGTATAAAAAATAAAAGTGAAGTTCCCTTCCGAGTGGCTGTGCTGAACAAAATCAGTAGGCGCAGACGGTGCGAGTTCCGTTAAAGACTCAAAGAGTGTTTGCTCAGATGACGCAAAAATAAGGGTGGTACCGCAGGTTATTTCGACTTGTCCCTAACGCAGGGGCAAGTCTTTTTTCTTAATAAATAACAGAAAGGAAAAGCATTATGAAAACACAGCTTGAAAAAATCAGGCAAAATGCAAAGGCTGCGCTTGACTCATTTGAAACCAAGGAGCAAGTTGAAGAGGCAAGAATTAAATATCTCGGAAAAAAAGGCGAGCTCACCGCGATATTAAAGCAGATGGGTAAATTATCTGCCGAAGAACGACCTGTTATCGGTCAGCTCGCAAATGAAATCCGCGCGGATATTGAAAAGAAAATCGCTTTAAAAAGCGCGGAAATCAAAGAAAAAGAGCTTGAAAAAAAGCTCCGCGAAGAAACGATAGACGTAACGATGCCCGGCATGCCTGCCTCTATTGGCAGCAAGCACCCTCTTTCAATAGTTCTTGACGAAATCAAGGAAATATTTATGGGCATGGGCTTTGATATTGCCGAAGGGCCTGAGGTTGAGTATGATTACTATAACTTTGAAGCCCTCAACATTCCAAAAGACCATCCCGCAAGAGATACGCAGGACACGTTTTATATAGACGACAATATAGTTTTGCGCACGCAAACCTCGCCTATGCAGATAAGATTTATGGAAAGCCATGAGCCGCCCTTCAGAATGATAGCGCCCGGCCGCGTTTTCCGTTCGGACGCAGTTGACGCAACACACTCTCCCCTTTTTCACCAAATTGAGGGTCTTGTTGTTGATAAAGGCGTTACTATGGCTGATTTAAAGGGCACGCTTGAGGCGTTTGCAAAGCGTCTTTACGGCGAAAACACAAAAATCCGTTTAAGACCCCATCACTTTCCGTTTACCGAGCCGAGCTGCGAAATAGACGTTTCGTGCTTTAAATGCGGCGGCAAGGGTTGCCCCATGTGCAAAGGTGAGGGTTGGATAGAAATTCTCGGCGGCGGAATGGTGCATCCGAAAGTGCTCAAAAACGGCGGCGTGGATCCGAATATATACAGCGGCTTTGCATTCGGCATAGGTCTTGAAAGACTTGTTATGTTCCGCTTTAATATAGACGATATGCGCCTTTTGTATGAAAACGATTTAAGATTTCTTCAGCAGTTTTAGGAGGTGTAACGAATGATTTTATCAAGAAAATGGCTTAATGATTATGTAAATCTCAGCGATATATCAGACAAGGAATTCTGTGACGCTATGACGCTTTCAGGCTCCAAGGTTGAGGAATTCAAGACGGAGGGAGCGGAAATTAAAAATGTTGTTGTAGGTCAGGTAAATTCGCTTGAACACCATCCCGATTCCGATCATCTTTGGATTTGCTCCGTATCAGTCGGCGGTGAAAACGACATTCAGATAGTTACCGGCGCTCAAAACGTTTCGGCAGGCGATTTTGTCCCCGTTGCGCTCCCCGACGCCGTTGTTATAAACAGAAAAGATCACCGCCTTGAGGTAATAAAGAAAGGCAAGCTGCGCGGTGTTGAATCGTGCGGTATGCTATGCTCAATAGACGAGCTCGGGCTCACCCAAAACGATTTTCCGTATGCAACCACCGAGGGTATATTCATTCTCGGCGATGACTGCGAGAGAGTGTTGGGAACGGATATTCACAAGGCAATAGGATATGACGACACCTGCGTTGAATTTGAAATAACTTCAAACCGCTGCGACTGTCTTTCCGTTACGGGGCTTGCAAGAGAGGCAGCCGCCACGTTTGGCAGAAAGCTTTCTGTTCCCGAGCCTGTTGTTAAAGCCGGTCACGGAGATGTTGCCGAAATTCTTAAAGTAAATATCTTCGAGCCGGAAAAATGCTACCGTTACTCCGGCGCAGTTGTTGAAAACGTCAGAGTAAAGGAAAGTCCCCGTTGGCTCCGTGAAAGACTTCGCGCCTGCGGAGTTCGACCCATCAGCAATATAGTTGACATCACAAACTATGTTATGCTTGAATACGGTCAGCCCATGCACGCTTTCGATTTGCGTTTTCTTGAGGGAAACACCGTAAACGTAAGAAATGCCAAAAAGGGTGAAACTATCACAACGCTTGACGGCGTTGAACGTGAGCTTGAAGAATCAATGCTTGTTATAGCCGATGCCGAAAAGCCCGTTGCAGTTGCCGGCGTTATGGGCGGTGAATACAGCGGAATTATGGACGACACAACAACAATAGTTTTTGAATCAGCTTGCTTTAACGGAATTTCGGTCAGAAGGACGGCAAAAGCACTCGGTATGAGAACGGAAGCGTCATCAAGATACGAAAAGGAGCTTGATCCCGGCGCTACTCTCGCGGCTCTTAACAGAGCCCTTCAGCTCGTTCAAGAGCTTGACGCGGGCGATGTTGTGAACGGCGTGGTTGATAATTTCGTTAAACCGAAAAAGCCTGTTTCGCTCAAGTTTGATTACAAATGGATAAACGATTTTATAGGAATTGATTTGAGTGAAAGCGAGCAAAAGAAAATACTTGAAAAGCTTGAATTCACGTTTGACGAAAACGGAAATATAACAGCTCCGTCATTCAGAAACGATATAGAACACATTGCGGATATTTCCGAGGAAATTGCACGTTTTTACGGCTACCACAATATTCCCAACAGGATTCTAAGCGGCGTTGCCGTCGGCAAACTGACCGACAGTCAGAAATTTATAAGAAAAATAAACGATACTCTCCTTTCCTGCGGCTGCTCCGAGGTATGCACTTTCAGCTTTATAAGCCCCAAGGCATATGACAAAATCAATCTGCCCGAAAGCAGCACGCTCAGAAATTCGGTTGTTATTCTCAATCCCCTCGGCGAGGACACAAGCGTTATGCGCACCACCGTTCTGCCGTCTATGCTCGACGTGCTTTCACATAACTACAATCATAAAAACGACAGCGCTTCTCTCTATGAAATAGGAACTGTATACAAACCCACGGAGGATGGCAAGCTGCCCGACGAAAGCCAAAAAATCGCAATAGGAATGTACGGTAACGGAGTTGATTTTTACACTATAAAGGGTGTTATCGAAAAGCTTTTTGACATTCTGAATACCGCTGAATACGATATTGACGCTGTTCGCGATAATCCGACATTCCACCCCGGAAGAACCGCCGCTTTTACAATTAACGGCAAGGAACTCGCAATTTTCGGCGAAATTCATCCGACGGTTGCGGCAAATTACGGAATAGGCACAAGAGCATATCTTGCGGAAATCGACGTTAACACGGCATATGACAACAGGCTCGGCACACGCACTCACAAGCCGCTGCCAAAATACCCCGCCGTAAACCGTGACCTTGCATTCGTCTGCGACAAGGATATTCCCGTTCTTAAACTGCAGAAAGCCCTCGGAGAGGCTGTCGGGAAAATCCTTGAAACCGTTAAACTGTTCGATGTTTATGAGGGCAGTCAGATTGAGGACGGCAAAAAGAGCGTTGCTTTTAATATACGCATGAGAAGTGCCGACAGAACACTCACCGATGAAGAGGCAGACGCCGCGATGAAAAGAGTTGTTAAGGCACTGAATAAAATGGGCATAACCCTTCGCTCATAAAAATTTAAAAAAAACATTGTAATTAAGGTAAAATTTGTATATAATTATTATATGGTGTGACAAATTTTAAAATTTTGCCGCTCCACAGGAGGTGACTTTACTATGACTGATAAAACTATGACCTTTAAAATCGGTGATGAACGGGAAGAAGTTATGAAGGATATCCTTACTCAGGTATTTGACGCCTTAAAGGAAAAGGGCTATAATCCGATAAATCAGATAGTCGGTTATATTCTTTCCGAAGACCCAACATATATCACCACTCATAACAACGCAAGAAGTCTTATCAGAAAAATCGACCGCGATGAGCTTTTGGCAGAGCTGGTAAAGTCTTATCTAAACAATTAAAAGGAGGGTTTTCTTTGGCAGAAACAAAAGATACATTTCTTACCTACAAAGGAAAGCCTTTGGTCAGATGCGGAAAAACGGTGTATTACGGCAATATGTCTGATCCGTGTGTTGTTTGCTTGACTATTCAGAGTGATAAAGAGCTGAAAGATATTTCGCTTTCCGAAAGAGTTTTAATTCAGCTTATCAATACAGATCCTGATGTCATAAATCCAAAGGAAAAAATAATTAAAAAAAGTGAAAAAAACGGTCTTTTCAACGCGCTTGATTTGGGCGCTGTTTGGCTCGAAAGAGAACTGAAAAAATAAAAATCCGTAATCAAAAAAACAGAGGCATATGCCTCTGTTTTTTTGATTTCATTAACATTATTTACTTTCAGTAAGTTGAAACTGCTTTTCGTAAATGATTTCGCCCTGTGTGTTTTCACTTTTAATATCAACAAGCCCTTGATTAAAATGCATTTTTGAAAAATTAAACTCGCGCGAATCAACTTTTCCTCCGCATATATAGCAGGCAATACCCGTTTCGCTTTCGTCTGCCGATACAAATTCCGCCGTATGCTTATGACCGCATATCACAAACTCCTCTCCGAGATTTCTCATCACGGGGCATATCGGCGCCTGTTCCTCATCGGGAGCAAAGAAAATTGCCGGCGAATGAGTTATAATAATGTTGTATCCGTTTTCCTTTTTAAGGGTTTGCGCCCACTCTGTTTCCTCTTCAAAATATGACGAAAAGTCGCTGTATCCGGCATATTCATAGTTTTCATCTTCCTTATCCTCACCGGAATCAAGAACGGTAAATATGTATTTTCCTATGTTTAAACGGTAATAGTATTTGTCGAAATCAAGCGCGTTCATTAAATCGGGCACCTTGCTTCCCCTGTGGTCATGATTTCCGAGCGTATATATAACAGGTTTAACTCCTTCGCTGATTTTTCCCGCGGGCACAATCAGATTATTAATATAAATACCGTTTGCAATATCTCCCAAAAACGCGAATATGTCGGCGTCGCCGCCCATTGATTCCCAATCGGGTTTAAAGGCGTGGTTATCCGTAATGCACGTCATATTGAAATCGTCTTGTGGGCATGGTATGAACGTGCCGACAGACTGCGTGATTTCCTTGCCGAGATGCCCGCCGTATGCAATATCCTCAACGGCGCGAACAGCTCCTACGGAATATTCTTTATTATTAAGCTCGTCATAATTAACTTTAACACTGTGAACACGAGATGACTCCTTGCGTCCTTTAAGATTATCCCAAATCTGTTCGCCGTTACTCAGCTTAACATATCCTATTGATTTTCTGTTCGTTGCAAAAACTATATGGTATCCGTCTCCCGTATCAAAAACGGCGGGAGCGCTCTCAAAATCAAATCCTCCTGCGGGAAAAATTATAACAAGCGCTGATACGATGATTGCCGCTGAAACGACGCCAGCGGTTATTTTTTGCAAAATTTTATTGCAGACAGGCAAAATTGCCGTGAAAAAGATAAACGCATAGAATAGCGAAAGATACGGCAAAGTTTCAGCGGACATATAAATGTAATTCAAAAATTCTTCTTTGCCGCCCACGATGAGAAACGCCGCTAAGCATATTAGATTTATTAGTGTTACGAGAATATTTACTATAAAAACTTTTTTGTTATACAGCTTATTTTCGCATATACTTCCCCTCTGCTGAAAGAACAAAATTATTGTGTTTATAATGAAAAGCGACCAGAGAAGATAGCAAAATCCGTTAAATACATAATAATCAACAAAAACAAAACCAACTCTGAAACCGCAGAAACAAAGAGTTGCAAAAACAGACAGCGCAGTAAAAACAGAAGTCAAAATAACCCTATTTTTCTTTTTCATAATTTTACCTCCAAAATCACAGAGAGTTCTGTATGATGCTCATAACAATTTAATTATATAATCTTAGGCAAAATTCGTCAACCGAATTAATCATAAAAAAAGACGCGGTAAATCCGCGCCCCCGCAATTTAAAATTATTGCATATTCAGCGTTCCTTCGGAAAGGCTGTTAACTAAACTCCGCATCTCATCTCTTGAATGAACGCTGTGCGTTTTATTAATCAATTCATCCTTTTCATTTTTCGACATAGCTTCAAACCGTTTAAGAGCGGCTTCATTCTGAGCCAAATTCATCACAAAGCTGAGCGGCAGTTCTTTTTCGCTCATAATATCACCTCATTATAAATGTTTCCGCAATTTGATTCATAATAAGTAGAAAAAATTGTAAAAAGGTCTATAAATCAATGATATTAATTCTCAATTTCAAAAAAAATCGGCAACTGACGTTTTTCACCGCAATCAAAAATTATTTTGAGGCTTACAAAATAGAATTTGGATGCCAAGAAGCGGAGATTTAAAGCAAAATAATTTTTATACCAACAACACCGTATTTTTCCTGCTGCTTTTTGGTATAATATATTTCCATATCTTTTGGCGACGCCGAATCTATGTTTTTCTCGGTATAGCCGCACTCAAGCAGCGGGAGTTTTCGATAAAGCGTTTCAAAAGAATCAAAAACATAAAGCTCAACCGTTTCTGTTTCTAACGATTCAAGCGGATTCTCCGAATTTATGAATTTAATTCTGTCGCCGACTTTTATTTCTTTTCTTTTTTCATCATACAATCGCAATTCTATTGTTTTCTTTCTGCTTTTTATCAAACGAAAAGGCGAAGGATTAAGCATCATTATGTGTTCTTTCATATGTTTTTTCCTCTAAAATCACCGTTTTGGTATTAAAAAAGTTACAATAAATATAAAGAATCAGCCCCTTGCAGTTGGCTGCAAAGGCGCTAATTATCTTTAGTTTCTTGTTCTTGCAATGCTATTGCGAGTTTTTCAATTTGGTCTAAAGTTAATGTGTCATCAAAACACATGTCATCTAACTCTTTTTGTGATAAATCCATATCTTTCACTCTTTTCAAATTCTTTTTAAACGTTGCTAAACTTCTTGCAAATTCCTCTAATGTCCGACAATCATCAACCCATTCATCGTCATTTTCGTATGGCTTTGCATTTTCAAATATTTCATCAATTGAATGATTTGTTTTTGATTTCATATCTACCACCATCATTTATCAGAAAATTATTAGCTTTATTCAAAAAATACTGTTTTATACATCGTAATCATCTGTTTATCCCAATTTTCATCTCAACTGTTATTTTAATCATTCAAGCATAGTACATCCCAAAAATAAGCATAAAACAACGCCTTTCAGTTAATTGTAAAGACGCTGTTTATACGATTATAGATATAATCTCTTCTTTTTGGGGAACAGAAGGAAAAATAATTCTTTTTATCTTATATATCTTACCATCTATCTCTATGTCTTCACCTATTTTCAGCGGTATATTATTATCGACTATAAAAGTTTCTCCTAATGAGGTATTAAATTTCTCTCTTGATTTTACTTTTTTCATAAGACACACCTACTTTCTTCAAAAAAATTTTTCCTTTTTTCAAATTGATTGATTATTCAAAAAACGCATTAATTTTGAATAATCTGTTATAATGCTTTAATATTTAAAATTCGGGCGCTTTGACGGTTAAAATATCAAATTGCTTGGGGTTCTTTTCTCTTTTTCCAAATTCGGTGTAATCTTTAATCGTGAAATATTAAAAGCGTGTTTACAATCATTGCACCACATTGTCAAATATCCCATATCATCAATTATTTTTGTTGTGCTATAATCTGTATTTTCACTATTGCAATATGGGCAAAAGCCCACAATTCCCTTTGAGGATATGTTTTCAATGTTCTTTAACCATTTCATAATTACACCACCCGTGTTATTAATTTAAAATACTCTTATGCATCTTTTTGAATCTAAAATAAATATATTATGCATATAATCTTTCCCGTATTTTTTAATTGCTCAACATAACATTATTGATGAAGAATTGTGTTCTTCATCAATAAATGCATTAGTCATTAAATCTATACTTCCAATATCTTCATAATCAGTACATTCGCATATGTAAATCCTAACAAATGCTCAGATATTTATAGAATAAATAAGGTTATTTGGCGAGCGTCGCATCTCTCGCATCTCTCAGGGCTTTCCCTTGTCATGCCATCGGCGCGTGGTCGCAACGAAATTTACCACCTCAAATAACCTCATTTTATTCTAAGTATATTATAAAATAATTATTCTGACTTGTAAAGTTGTTTGTTATTTAATAATTGATTTCATTCTTTACTGCTGATTTTCATAAATGTAATAATTGAGTTTATATAATCAGGAATATAATTTGACGTGGCAATATGTAAAACAATTTTCAAAATATCACATTTTTGAAAATTAGCTGAATTTTGGCTCAACTGCGCTATATTTGATAGATTAGGCAAAAAATAAAGAGCGGTTAAAAAACCGCTCTTTTTGGTCGGAGTGACAAGACTTGAACTTGCGGCCCCCAGACCCCCAGTCTGGTGC
>CANRMJ010000062.1 GCA_947631705.1 uncultured Clostridia bacterium | reverse complement strand
GGCGGCAATACTGATGCTGATCTTTTTGTTCATGGGCAGAACGCTCCTTATCGGCCGCCGGCAAGCCGGCGTGGGGGTGTTTGGGGGGCACGGCAACGCCGCCTTCCCGCCCGGGCAGGGCAAGGCAGGCGGCTGGCCGTGTTACAGCAGTGAATAGATCAAAGAGGAAAACAGGCCAACGACCATCAGCGCGGCGATCACCAGGCAAAGGATGCGCACGGCCAGCTTGGTTTTTTGCGGTTTCACAGGGAAAAGCCTCCGTTTTTGGAAAGATCAGGGCAGCGGGATGTAGCGGGTGGGGTCACTGCGAACATTGTTGATGCGCAGCTCCAGATGCAGGTGGTAGCCGGTCGAGTTGCCGGTAGTGCCCACATAGCCGATGAGCTGCCCCTTGGTGACGGCCTGCCCCTCGCTGACCAGCGGCGAGGTGTTCATGTGGCCGTAGAGCGTGGCGTAGGTCTTGCCGTCATCGGCCGTGCCGTGCAGGATCATCACATAGTTGCCGTAGCTGTCGTTGCCGGTCTTGCCGCCGCCCCACCTGTGGGAGACGGTGACGATGCCGTCCGCCGCGGCGTAGATCTCGGTGCCGCAGGGGGCGACAAGGTCAGAGCCGCCGTGCGCGCTTTTGCGCCAGTTGTTGGTGCCGTAGCTGCCAAAGCCGTTGGAGATGCGGCTGTAGTAGGCGATGGGGAAGCCGAAGTTGAGCGAGCAGTAGAGGTCCGGCGTGCTGTATTTGCTGTTTTGGGCGGCCAGGTAATCCTGAATGGCGGCGACGGCCGCTTCAAATTCCTTTTCGGCAGAAGCAACAACAGAAGAAATCCCGCTTGTTTCGTAATCGCCGTTAATTTCAGAAAGAGTAACATTGAGGGCTTTTAAAAGTGCTTCCCTGTTTTCATACAGAGCCTTTTTTCTTAAAAGTTTTTCCCTTTCTCCGGGTTTGATTTCAGCCGATTCAAGCTCATTGATTTGATAATTCAAAAGTTCAAGCGTTCTGTCTTTATCGTCCTCGTCAAGTGTGACAGCCTTCAGCTTTCTTCTTACGGCAATCAAATTGTGAAAACTGTTTTTATAGTCATCAAGCAGGTCTGCTTTGTCTGAAAGCATATCAATAAAGTTATAGTGATAATCGGGATTTAAAAGGAGCTGGCTGTCATGCTGACCGTGGATATTCACAAGCTGCGCTCCCAATTCGCGCAAAACGGAAACAGTTGCGGGAGAGCCGTTGATCCTGCAAACTGATTTTCCCGAATCGGAGATTTTTCTTGTGAGGAGCAATGTTCCGTCTGTTTCAGGTTCATAGCCAAGCTCTTTTAATTTTTGCTCCGCTTCCGGGGAAATTTGTTCAAACAGAGCGGAAACAAATGCATACTGCGCGCCGTGGCGCACAAGCTCGCGTGATGTCCGCTCGCCGAGTATCGCGTTAATCGAATCAACAATAATTGATTTACCCGCGCCGGTTTCCCCGGTCAGGACGTTAAGACCGTTGTTAAATTCTATCTGCGCCTTTTCTATTACGGCGATATTTTCTATATCAAGAATTTTTAACATTTAGCGAATTCTCCAGATTAGAGCAGAAAGTCTGCGCGGCGTTTTCATTTTTGCAAAGCACAAAAATAGTGTCGTCTCCCGCAATAGTGCCAACAACGCTATCCCACTGCATGGAATCTATTGCCGCGCACGCGGCGCCGGCCATACCCGAAAAGCATTTAACGCAAACGGTGTTCATCGCCCTGTCCACACTTACAATCGACTCTGAAAAAATGCCGTTCGCTCTCAGCGTAACGGAATCCGAGCCGTTTTTACGGCCGGTTGAATAGACGTAACGTCCGCTGTCGGAAAGCTCCTTAACAAGTTTAAGTTCACGAATATCTCTTGAAATCGTTGCCTGCGTAACCTCAAAGCCGCTTTCTTTAAGAATAGCCTGAAGATCCTCTTGCGTTTCAACGTCGATATTTTTAATTATTTCAAGGATTTTTGCCAATCTTCTTTTTTTCATTCATACTCTCCTTTCAATAATTTTCTTTTTCATAACTTCGTAGAAATTCTCAGGTTTAATTTTAATCAGTCTTGCTTTATAAGGAGAAAGCGAAATCGTAACCCCCGTCTGTTCGGAAATATTAACGGGTTCCTCGCCGTCGCAAGTGATAACGGCGTTGTTGCTAACATCGCTTAAAGTGAACACCTCAAGAACGCTGCCGCTGTTTACAACAATACTTCTGTCCATAAGCGAGTGCGGACAAATTGAAGTAATGATAAAGCACTGCATATCCGGGCTTATAACAGGTCCGCCTGCCGCAAGATTATATGCTGTTGAACCCGTAGGAGTTGAAATTATAACACCGTCTGAACGAACTGACCAAAGCTCCCTGCCTTCACAGGTAATTTTTATATCAATAAGTCTTGCAAAAACGCCCCTTGAAAGCACGGCGTCATTAAGACAGTGGAATGTTTTTACAAGCTTTCCGTTCTCTTTAATTTCGGCTTTGAGCATCATTCTCTCGTCAAGCTCATACTCGCCGTTTAAAACCTTTTTTAATAATTCGAGCTCGTTTTTTTCAATACAACTCAAAAATCCGAGCCTTCCGCCGTTTATTCCGAGGGTAGGTTTTCCCGAAATAGCGGCGTGCTTGGCTGTTTTCATCGTTGTGCCGTCGCCTCCAATGGCAACAGCAATATCGCACTTTTTCATAAGCTCGTTTTCCGGCAGAAAATCTTTATGAATATCGCCTATAATACCAGCATACTCGTTGCTGAAATAAATTTTGCAGTCGGTATCGCTGAGCACTGAAAGCATTTCCCGTGCTATCATTTCCGAATTTTTTTCTTTGAGATTCGTAAAAACAGAAAAAACCATATTTTTAATCCTTATTGCGTCATAATAATTCGCTGTGCGACCGATTAACAAGTTCTTCGGGGTTTACGCTTTCATCAATAACCGGCTTATCCGATTTTTTTAAATAAATCAAGTATTCAATATTTCCCTCGGGACCTTTAATCGGTGAAAACTGCAGCCCGCAAACA
Source organism: uncultured Clostridia bacterium (assembly GCA_947631705.1). Taxonomy (GTDB): domain Bacteria; phylum Bacillota; class Clostridia; order Oscillospirales; family Acutalibacteraceae; genus Eubacterium_R. Next base: position 6,838 of record CANRMJ010000062.1, on the reverse strand, counting down.
GAAAATCCGTTTTGCAAAGACAAATCAATTATTCTTTTAACAACTTCAAGATGAACAGCCTTTTCTCTGACAACACCCTTTTTGCCCACCTTATCTCTGCCTGCCTCAAACTGGGGCTTGATAAGACAGACTGCCCGACCGTTATCTGTGAGCAATTCAAACAGCTTTGGCAGGATATGTTTCAGCGAAATAAAAGACACATCAACCGATGAAAAATCAATTTTTTCTTTTACCTGCTCAGAGGTGACGTATCTGAAATTTGTTCTCTCAAGATTAACAACACGCTCGTCACAGCGCAGTTTCCATGCGAGCTGACCGTAGCCGACATCTATGGAATAAACCTTTTTTGCGCCGTTCATAAGCATACAGTCTGTGAATCCGCCTGTTGATGCGCCCACATCCATACAGATTTTTCCTTTTAAATCTATAGGGAATTCAAGCATGGCTTTTTCGAGTTTTAGACCGCCGCGGCTTACATATTTAAGAGTGCCGCCGCGCACCTCAAGCACATCATCGGGCTTTATTTCGGCTCCCGCCTTATCAACCCTACGGTTATTTACGAAAACCTGCCCCGCCATAATTATAGCTTTTGCCTTTTCACGACTCGGAGCAAAGCCCTGTTCGCAAACGGCAATATCGAGTCTTGTTTTTTTAGCCATTTAAAACCTCGTCAATAACGGACTGCCTGTCCAAATGATAAAAACCGAGCTGCCTTTCGGCAGACGCCTGGCGCGCGAATTCATCGGGAACGGCAATGTGGCGGTAAACAACATCAATGCCGTTTTCTTCAAGCATGGAGCCGAATACCTCGCCGACTCCGCCGGTTTTGACACCTTCCTCAAAAAAGAAAATCTTTTTGGTGTTTGAAAATAATTTTGTTATTCCCCGATTAAGAGGTTTGATTTTATTTAACTTAACGATGAACGTGTTTTCAAGCTGTTTCAACGCCTCACAGCAAACTGAAAATTCTCTGCCGTAAGTTACAATGCACTTTTCACATTCTGTGCTGCCGAAAACGGAAAAATCTGATTTATCGTATTTATATTCTTCAGGCAATAAACCCTCTTTACCTCTCGGATAGCGAATTGCGGCGGCGCAGTTTTCGTGATAAATCGCATTACCCAGCATAAGCGAAAGCTCCTCGTAACCGCTTGGGGCATATACCGATAAATTCGGAACAGTGTTCAGAAAAGCAACATCAAATAAACCCTGATGAGATTCACCGTCTTCACCCACAAAGCCGGCTCTGTCTATCGCGAAAATCACTTTAAGCCTCTGCATAGCCACATCGTGAATCAGTTGGTCATAGGAACGCTGAAGAAATGTTGAATATACCGCAAAAATCGGAACCATACCATTTTTCGCAAGACCGCTTGAAAATGTAACCGCGTGCTGTTCGGCAATACCCACGTCAAAAAAGCGTTTGGGATAGAGCGACGCAAATTCGTTGAGCCCTGTGCCCTCCGCCATAGCGGCAGTAACGGCGCATATTCGTGAATCGTTTTCCGCAAGAGTACACATAGTTTTGCCGAAAGCGGAGGAAAACGTTTCACCGCCGGAAATGGGCTCTCCCGTTTCAATATTAAATTTTCCTATTCCGTGAAACTGCGTGGGATTCTTTTCGGCGGGATTATATCCCCGCCCTTTAACTGTATTAACGTGTATTAAAACAGCGTGATTATGAGCCTTTGCGGCTGTGAAAACGGAAATAAGGCTGTCTATATCATGCCCGTCTATCGGACCGTAATAACGAAAACCGAGATCTTCAAAAAAGGTTGCGTTATTATAAACCTTTTTCCTGATTTTAGTATTAAGCAGAGTTATGAATCTGTTTATCTGCGTGCCTATGCGAGGTATGCGCGCTATCGTCCGCTGAACGCCCGATTTAAATGTGAAATATCTTTTGGAAGTTCTTATGGTTGTGAGATGCTTTGCCATTGAACCGACATTGCGGCTGATAGACATATTGTTATCGTTTAAAACAACTATGAGATTACTGCAATCAACGGTTGCGCTGTTAAATCCCTCAAAAGCAAGACCGCCCGTAAGCGCCCCGTCGCCTATAACGGCAATAACCTTCCCTTTTTCTCCTCTGATTTTTTTAGCAACGGCAAGTCCTGTTGCCTGAGAAATTGAAACACTTGAATGACCGCTTGAAAAAATATCGTGCTCGCTCTCGTTTGGTCGGGTAAATCCGCTTATTCCGCCCTCGGTGCGCAGAGTTGAAAATTCATTTTTACGCCCCGTGAGTATTTTGTGGGTATAGCACTGATGCCCCACGTCAAATACAATTTGATCGGTAGGGCTGCAAAATACTTTATGAAGAGCAACGCTTAACTCAACAACTCCGAGATTTGATGCAAGATGACCGCCGGTTTTTGAAACGGTATCAATCAGGAGGGTTCTTATATCGGAGCAGAGCTCAGTGAGTTCCTCACTCGTTAAATTTTTTAAATCCTTTGGTGAATTTACTCTATCAAGAACAGACATTATTCGTCCCTTTACTGCTCGGTTAAAAATAATTATATTTTAATACTGATTTTTATAATACTAACACATAATGTATAAAAATTCAATACGTGTATATTTTTATTTCCGTATTCATTTATTTCTGTTAATTAGCTTTGATGCAAGCATTTCGGGAAATTCAGTATTATTAAATGCGGATTTGAGGGCGTTAATTCCGATTTTTGTAAACTCCTCAACATCCTTTTGGGCATTTTGAGCGCCCTTGATTGTTGCATAAGTTGTTTTGTTATTTTCGGCGTCGGAACCGACAGGTTTGCCCATAACGGCACTGTCGCCGATTATATCAAGAATATCATCTTTAATCTGAAAGGCAATGCCGAGGCAATAGGCAAATTTAGATGCGGCTGCCATCTGCCTTTCATTTGCGCCGCCGGCTATACATCCCAAAAGGCAGGCAGCTGATATCAGTGCGCCCGTTTTCAGCTTGTGAACAGACAAAAGCTGCTTTACACTCGGCGACATACTTTCGTATTTTAAATCAATAACCTGCCCTCCTATCATACCGCAGACGCCGCTGTTTTGCGAAAGCAGACTTACCGCCATTGCTTTTTTATCATCGGATAAATCGGAATCGGCAAGAATCTGAAAGGCGTTAGTTAAAAGCGCATCGCCCGCAAGCAGAGCTATCGCCTCTCCAAACTGTTTGTGGCAGCTCGGTTTTCCTCTCCTGTAGTCGTCATTATCCATACAGGGAAGATCGTCATGAATAAGGCTGTAGGTGTGAACATATTCAACGGCACAGGCGAAATCAACCGCTTCGCGCCTCGGCACTCCGCAGCAGTGCGCAAATTCAAGGCACAAAATCGGTCTTATCCGTTTTCCTCCGTTAATAAGGCTGTATTTCATAGCCTGTTCAACAACATCCTGCCCGTCTCTGCATTCAGGAAGATTTGCTATCAGTGCCCCCTCAACAAGCATGATGTCGTTTTTCATAGCATTATCAAATTCAAAATCGGTCATAATTATATTCGCCTTTCTAAAACTAATCCTTGCTTATTTCCGTAATTTTCTGTTTGGCGTTAATAAGCTTGTCATTGCAATAAGACGCGAGCTTCGTTCCCTCTTCAAACAGCTTTAGGCTTTCGTCAAGCGTGGTTTCGCTGTTTTCAAGAGTTTTCACGATTTCTTCAAGCCTTTCAAGCGCCTGTTCATAAGTTAGTTCTTCATTCATTGTTGCTTACCTCTTTTACTTTACACACCGCTCTGCCGTCTTGCAAAACGAGTGTTATCTCATCATTTTTTTCAATTTGCGCTGCACTTTTTATTACATCGCCGTTTGCTTTTTGCGCAACGGAAAACCCTCTCGACAAAACGGCAAGCGGGCTTAACGCCTGAAGTTTACCTGCAAGTGCCGCAAGATTGTGGAACCTGATTTCCGTTTTATAATCAAAAGTTTCAATAAGTTTTGTTCGCGCATCAGTTAATTTTTTTCCGAATGAGTCTATAACGGAGCCGTAATCCGACAGCACTCCGTTCTCAGTGAGTTCAATCACTCGCTGCATATTTTTTTCAATCTTATAGTTAACACAGTTGATAATTGAGTTTTTACACCTTAAAATTTCATCCGCAACAGCGTTTATATCGGGGCATATCAGCTCTGCCGCGGCGCTCGGTGTGGGAGCGCGCATATCGGCAACGAAATCGCATATAGTGAAATCCGTTTCGTGACCGACTGCCGAAACAACGGGGGTTTTGCAGGCAAAGACTGCCCTTGCAACCTCTTCTGTGTTGAATGCCCATAAATCTTCTAATGAGCCGCCGCCTCTGCCGACAATAATAACGTCCACTCCGTCTGTGTTATCAAGAATTTTAAGTGATTTAACAATATCGGGAGCGGCATTATCTCCCTGAACAACGGTGGGTGCGATAACAATTTCCGCAAGCGGATATCTACGCGCGGTTATATTTTTAATATCCTCAACGGCAGCGCCGATGTTTGAAGTGGCAACGCCGATTTTGCGCGGAAATTTCGGAAGTTCTTTTTTTAAAGATTCGTCAAACAAGCCCTCGTTGTTCAGTTTTTCCTTTAACTGTTCAAACGCGAGATTCAATTCCCCTATTCCGTAGGGATACATATCGTCCGCGTAAATCTGATATTCTCCGTTTTTTTCGTAAACCGATATCCTGCCGCCGCAAATAACCTTTAACCCGTTCTCAGGCATAAAACGCAGCTTTACGGCGTTGGAAGCGAACATAACGGCTTTAAGCTGGCATTTTTCGTCTTTAAGAGTAAAATACATATGGCCGGAGCTCGGATACAGTTTGAAATTTGAAATTTCGCCGCAGATATAAATTCTTTTGAGCGGTTCGCTGCCTTCGATAAGCGCGCGGATATAAGTATTCACTTGTGTTACTGTTAAAACATTCATATCGACTTTAAATAGGCAAAAATTGCAGCGCCTGCCGCATTATCGCTGCTGAATTCAGGCTTTGCAAAATGCGCCGAGTATTTTTCCCTCATTCTCTTTTTTATCATTGAATTGCAGGAAACACCGCCTGCAAAAACGAGCGGCAGTTTTCCGTATTTATCAATAATTTTTTCAGTCATTTTATCAAGAGTTTCACATATATACGTTATAACAAATTTTGCTGTATCCTGCGGGCTCTCCCCGTTTTCTATCATTCTTGCCGCCTTATTTTCAACGCCGGAAAGCGAACAGTTAACGCCGAAAACAGATGGCTTAATTTTAAATTCCCTGTTACTTTCAGAGGCAAGCTCGTCAAGCTCAGAACCGCATGGAAATTTCATATTCAGCATAACGCCTGTTCTGTCTATCGCCTGCCCCGCTTTTAAATCCAAGCTTTCGGCAACAAGCTCCGCTTTGATAATTTCGTCTTTGTCGGGAGTAACAAGCAAAGCCTCGGTCGTGCCGCCCGAAACATGAAATGCAATGAACGGTTCTTCAATAAGTTCCGATTTATCAGCAGAATAGAGCGCCGCAAGAATATGACCCGCCTGATGCGAAGTTTTAAAGAGCGGAGCGCCGCAGAAAGCCGAAACTGCTGACGCGGCGTTTATTCCGGCAAGAAAACAAGGCATATAGCTGCCATCAATATTTCTCGGTCTGCTGCTCACGCCAACTGCGCTTATTTCTTTTTTAAAATTCAGTTCATTCGTCAGTTCTTTTACAACAACAGGCAGATTAACCGTGTGTTGAAAAAGCGCGTCGCTTTGCCGCAGCCCTCTTTCACCGTGCTTTACCTCAAGCATTTTCTTCTTCATTATTACGTTTTTTCCGTCAAAAACGGCGGCAGAGGTAGTATAATTGCTTGTATCAAAACCGAGAAACATCATTTGTTCCTCGAATAGGTTCCGAGAATACCGTTTATAAAGGCGGAATCCTCTTTGCCGGAATATTTTTTCGCAAGCTCAACAGCTTCGTTCACCGCAACGTTTTCGGGCACGTTTTCGGAATAAATCATTTCGCAAAGAGCAAGCCTGAGAATAGACAGATTCACCTTTGGTATGCGGTTCAGTTTCCAGCCTTTGGAATACCTGTCTATTATTTCGTCGAACTCCGCGAAGTGAAGTACGGTGCTTTCAAACAGCTCCCTGCCGTAATCGGAAAGCTCCGCCACATTTTCAGAATAAATTTTTTCTATTTCATCCACAGGCTTGTCCTTAAAAAATTCTTTTTCAAAGAGAAGTATAAAAGCCTGCTCTCTCATTCGGCTGCGGTTCATAAATCCTCCAAAAAAACACGGCTGAAAATAATAGATACTTTCAGCCGGATTAAATAAAACACTTTTAATTTTCAGTAGGTACGGCTGAGCCTTTCTGCTCTGCCTCTTCAACAGAGGCAATTATAACGTTTACTTTTGAAACGAGCTTTCCCGTCATATTCTGAATGGCCTCTTTAATTACCCTCTGAACCTCTTCGGCAACAGGCTGAATCTTTTTGCCTATCGCTATGTTGATATAAATACTTATATCAAGCTCGTCGCCCTCCTGAATTATTCTGACAGGACTCATAACTTTAAGACTGCCTTTTTTTATTGTGGAAACAACGTCAGCGGCTCTGTTTGAAAATCCCGTTATGCCGTCAACATCCTTGGCGGCGTTAATCGCAATGGAGGAAACAGCCTCCTCGGAAATTATAACTCCGCCCTTGGCATTATATTTTGAAATTTCCAACATTTCCTCCCTATCCGCCTTAAAGCTGTATCGGCTATTCGTTCCCTGTGCAAGAGGTTTTTTCAAGTCCACATAAACGTCCTCCATTCTTTTTATAATATAAGAAAAATCTTTTCTCCATACTTTTATGTATTTTTCATTTTGAGATACAATTATTTCACCTTCCGATTTTTT
>CANRMJ010000061.1 GCA_947631705.1 uncultured Clostridia bacterium | reverse complement strand
GGCGGCGGAGTGAAATTAACAAAAGAAAGTGCGGTGAAAATGTGGATATTTGCAAAGACGCAAGGCTCATTATGCGGCTTCTTGGCGAAAAAGGCTTTAAGTCATACATTGTGGGCGGATGCGTTCGTGATCAATTGATGGGAAAGAAAAGCTCGGATACAGATATTGCAACATCCGCTCTTCCGCTGCAAACGGAAAAAATTTTAACCCAAAATTCCGTTAAGGTTATTGAAACGGGAATCAAACACGGCACCGTTACAGCCGTTATAAACAAAATTCCGTATGAGATTACAACCTTTAGGAAAGACGGTGATTACAAGGACTGCCGCCGTCCCGAAAGTGTTGATTTTGTAACAGATGTTAAAGAGGATTTAAGCCGGCGTGATTTTACTATAAACGCGATGGCTTATAATTATGAAGACGGACTTGTTGATTTGTTTGGCGGAAAAGAGGATTTAGATAATAAAATCATCCGCGCCGTGGGAGATCCCGCCGAAAGATTTAAAGAGGACGCGCTCAGAATAATGCGGGCTATGCGTTTTGCCTCTGTGCTTGGATTTGAAATAGAGGAAAACACAAAAAGAGAGATATTTAAAAATAAGGAAAGACTAAACAATATAGCCTCAGAGAGAATTTTTTCGGAATTAACAAAAATGCTGACGGGAGATAACGTTCTCAAAATACTTGATGAATACAGAGACGTTATCGGCGTTATTATTCCCGAACTTAAACCAACCTTTAACTGTGAGCAAAACAATCCGTGGCATATATATAATGTTTATGAACATATCATCCACGCGGTTGATTCGGCTCCAAAGGATACGGTACTGCGCCTTGCGGCACTGCTGCACGATATAGGAAAGCCTCAGGTTAAAACTACCGATAAAAACGGTAAGGATCATTTTAAGACGCACGCTCAGGCGGGAGCCGAGACGGCTAAGACCGTTTTAAAAAGATTCAAAGTCAGCAGAGAAATTTACGATAAAGTAACAACGCTGATTTATTATCATCAGGGCATTGAAAACGTTGACAATATTAAAGTAAAGAACTGGCTTTCAAAAATAGGGGAGGAGTATACACGCTCTTTGTTTCAAATCAGAATAGCCGATTTACTTGCGCATAATCCCGAAAAAACAAAAGGTGAAATTCAAAAAATTGCCGAACTGCAAAAAGAACTTGAAGAAATAATCGCATCGGGGGAGGCGTTCAAGCTCTCGGATCTCGCCGTAAACGGCAACGATTTAATCGCTCTCGGTTACCGCGGACGCGAAATAGGAGAAATGCTGAACGAAATTCTCTCGCTTGTTGTTGAAAACAAAATTGAAAATAATAAAGAGATTTTATTGGAATATGTAAAAAAAAAGAGAGCCTGATTTTTTCGGGCTCTCCTTAATTTTTGTTTATGTTTAGCGCTTATAGTGTTTATTTTTTATTTGCAGCAATTCCGTTTCGGTTACATAAGCTGAAAGCGCGCCTACCGCTGTTACTGCTTTTCCTCCCGTTACATTTCCGAATTCTATGCAATCCTTAAACGGATAATCGTGGAACAATCCGTAAATAAAGCCTGCCAAAAAAGCGTCTCCCGCGCCGGTACTGTCTGTATTTTTAAACTGTTGCAAACTCGGAACGAAGAAGAATTCATCACCGTCTATTCCCGCACAGCCGTCTTTATCGGCTTTCACCACAACCTTGTTAAAATATTTTTTCAGCGAGTAAGCCGCGTCTTTTATATTTGTGCAGCCTGTTATTTTTAGCGCCTCTTTTTTATTTGGCGTGTAATAATCCGCTATCGTGAAAAGCTCTTCGTATTTTTCAAAAGAAAGCTCACCGTCCCAGCCCATATCAAGCACCATAATTGTGCCTTCCGATTTAAGCTGTTTATAAATATCGGTAAATCCGCCTGCCACCATCAGGCAGATTTTTGCTCCCTTGGCAAGCTTGTAAAACTCATTTTCGGCAGTCAGGTCGGGCTCTGTTTTTACTTTTCCGTATGTTATAAAGCTCCTGTCGTTTTTAAGAATTATTACCGAGGTGATATTAAGAGGTATGCCGCTGCCGTGGTAGAGATTATAAGGCTTAACGCCGTTTTCAATATATTTCTTTTCGGCAAATTTTGAAAACATATCCTGCCCGAGTTCGGTAGCGATTCTTGTTTCAATGCCGAGCCTGCCCGCGTTAATAAGTGTTGCGGGAAGACCGCCTCCGAGCTGAAGTGAAAAGCTGTCTGTGTATATTTCCTCTCCAACGTCGGGAATTTTCGGCATATTTCCATACAGAAGATCAATGTTGGTAGCGCCCGCGCCCGCAATAAATGCCATCAGTTCCAACCTCCCGTATAATCTTTATTCAGCTCAATATATCTGTCTGTCAGCTTTTTGGCAATGCTGTAGCTGTTCACAAGCGGGTGAAGAGTGAGAGCCTCAACGGCGCGCTGCCTTGATTTCAGCCTTATTGCCTCGCTTGCAAGCCGTTCATAGATTTTAACGCACCTAATCAATTCAAGATTTTGCTCGTCAATTTTTCCCATATTATGGGGAACGGCGCCGTTTTTGTCTATATCGCAGGTTATTTCAACTATATCGTCGTCTTTTAATCCCTCTATTGCCCCGCCATTCGGAACACAGAGAATCATAGAACCGCTTTTGCCGCTTTGTTCTATTTCCATAAATTTGAGCGCAACGCCCGCGTAACCGCCCGAATCGCGGCTGTAAACGTCAAATTTCCAAGGCTCTTTGCGTTTTATTCCCGTTTCTGCGGACATATAATTATTTTCACGTTCGCCGTAATAGAACTCAAAAATCTTCAGCGCCTTGTTAAAATCCTTATCTATATCAATTTTTTCAAGCTGAGCGGTCATCTTTTTGTTTATTTCACAAATCTGTTCACCGCGGGTTTGCTTTGCGTTTAAAATATTTTTAACCGCCTCTTCGCGGTAGTAAAAATAATAGAGATATTCATTTAAAATCGCATTCCTTGATTTAAGCAAATCTTTATCAAAATAGCGCATATCGGTGCGTTTGTATGCCTCGTCATTTTCTATAAGCTCGTTGAGAACTTCTTTTCCGTTAATCGTTATTGATTTGAAATAAGACAGATGATTAAGTCCGTATATTTCGCCTTTCGCCGAGCCTTCGCCAACATTATAGAGCTTTTCAAAGGAGCGCAGCATACCGCTTGGCGCGTCACAAATGCCATAGGTGAAATCATATCCCATATCGCGCAGAGTTTGACTTACAACACCTGCGGGATTCGTAAAGTTAAACACTTTACAGTTTGGCTTGGCATATTTTTTTATCAACTCACAGTATTCGGCAAGCGCGGCAATGCTCCTCATAGCAAAGGAAAAACCGGCGGCGCCTGTTGTTTCCTGACCGAGTATTCCAAAATCAAGAGCGATGCGTTCATCTTTTACGCGCATTTCGTCACCGCCCGCGCGGATTGTGGTTATAACATAATCAGCCTGCGAAACAGCGGCAACTTTATCTGTTGTGAGAATAAAATTAATTTTAGGGCAGAGAATTTCAGAAACCTTTTGCGCCATTTTTCCGTATATATTCAGTTTTTTTTCATCGTTATCCATAAAAACAAGGCAGTCTATATGAAGCAATTCCGCTTTTTGAGCGATGCTTTTTGCAAGGAAAAGAGAGCGCACGCCGCCTCCGCCTATCACAGTGAGTTTCATAATATGTAAACCTTTCTTTTTTGTTATGCTTTTTAGAATCGGAAATTCGATTTGAAAAAACAGTGTGTTGTTTGTAGTATAAATTAATATACAGCATACTTACAATAAAAAAGTTTTGTTTGTAACTAATTTGTAATTGACTTAGCTGACAGATTAATATATAATACTGTAGATTAAGAAAGGTGCGGTTTGCGATGACTTTGCTTATAAAAAACGCCCTTATTTTTAAGGGAAACAGATTTCAAAAATCAGATGTTCTTATTAAAGATGAAAAAATTCACGCCATCGCCCCTTCAATTCAATTTGATGGTGCAGACCGTATTTTTGATTTTAAGGATAAGTATTTTTTAATTCCGGGTTTTGTTGATGTTCACGTTCATCTTCGAGAGCCCGGTTTTTCTTATAAAGAAACGATTAAAACAGGAACTGCCGCCGCCGCAAAAGCGGGCTACACAGCGGTGTGCGCAATGCCGAATCTTAATCCTCCGCCCGATTCTCCCGATAATCTGAAAGTTCAAACAGATGTGATTAAAAAAGACGCCGTAATTGAAGTTTATCCGTTTGCCTCAATCACTAAAGGAAGAAAGGGCGCGGGCGAATGTGTTGATTTCGCCGCGCTGAAAAACGAAGTTATCGGTTTTTCAGACGACGGAATCGGCGTTCAAAGCGGAGAATTGATGAAACAAGCAATGGAAAAATGCGCCGCTTTAAACTGCTTAATATCGGCACACTGTGAGGATGACGTGCTGCGAAACGGAGGCTATATTCACGACGGCGAATATTGCAGGGCTCACAATCACAAAGGAATAAACAGCGAAAGCGAATGGGTTCAGATAGAAAGAGACTGCTTTTTGGCAGAGCAAACGGGATGCCGGTATCATGTGTGCCATATTTCAACGAAGGAAAGCGTTGACGTTATAAGAAAAGCAAAGGCGAGAGGCGTTAAAGTAACCTGCGAAACAGCGCCGCATTATCTTACGTTGTGCGACAGAGATTTGCAAGAGGACGGAAGATTTAAAATGAATCCTCCTCTTAGAAGTGAGGAAGATGTGAAAGCGCTGATACACGGCGTGATTGACGGAACGGTAGACGTTATCGCAACAGACCATGCGCCGCACAGCGAGGAGGAAAAATCAAAGGGTCTTGAAAAAAGCCAAATGGGAATAGACGGGCTTGAAACCGCTTTTCCTGTTTTGTATACAAAGCTTGTTAAAACGGGTGTTATAACGCTTGAAAGGCTTGTAAATATGATGAGCGTTCGTCCGCGAGAGATATTCGGAATAGAGGGCGGAGTTATAGAGGAAGGCGCGGCAGCAGACTTGTGCGCGCTGAATCTCGAAAAAAAATGGATTGTGGATCCAAACAGCTTTATCTCAAAAGGCAGGGCGACTCCTTTTGAGGGCTGGAATTTACAGGGTGAAAATATTCTGACAATTTTGAAGGGGGAGATTGTGTATGAAACCGTTTGATAAAAAAATAGTGCTTGAAAACGGATATGAGTTTTACGGCTACGGTTTCGGCGCCGATAAAGAGGCAATAAACGAGCTTGTTTTTAACACCTCTATGGTTGGCTATCAGGAAATAATTTCAGATCCGTCTTACACAGATCAGATGGTTTGTATGACTTATCCGCTTATAGGCAACTATGGAATGACAGATGAGGATTATGAAACGAGAGTTCCCACAATGGGCGGTCTTATTGTTAGGGAATATAACGATTTGCCGTCTAACTTCAGATACACTAAAACTGTTTCCGAGGTGCTTGACGAATACGGAATACCCGCAATCAGCGGCGTTGACACAAGAAAAATCACAAGAATAATACGCGATGAGGGCAGCCAAAAAATTATTATTACAGACGCGTCAACGCCTTACAATGAGGCGCTTGCCAGGGTGCGCGAGTATAAAATTCCCACAGATATGGTTAGCAGGGTAAGCTGCAAAAAGCGCTGGTATTCAAGAACTCCCAATCATAAATTTGACGTTGTTGCCATAGATTGCGGAATAAAACTGAATATTGTAAGAAAGCTGAACGAAAAGGGATGCAACGTAACGGTGGTGCCATACGATACAACATCCGAAGCAATTCTTAATATGAAGCCGGACGGGCTCTTCCTCTCAAACGGTCCGGGAAATCCTGAAGACGTTCAGCCAGTTATAAACGTTGTGAGAGAGCTTAAAGGTAAGCTGCCGATTTTCGGTATATGTCTTGGGCACCAAATGATTTCTTTAGCACTTGGAGCAAAAACATTTAAGATGAAATTCGGCCACCGCGGCGGAAATCACCCCGTAATGAATATGAAAACGGGAAAAATTGAAATCACTTCGCAGAATCACTCGTATGCCGTTGACTGTGATTCACTTGAAGGAACCGAACTCACTTTAACTCATAAAAATTTGCTTGACAATACTGCTGAGGGTGTGGAAAGCGCCGAAAATAAGCTGTTTTCCGTTCAGTATCACCCTGAAAGCGCGCCGGGTCCGCAGGACAGCGCATACCTGTTTGACAAATTTATAGACTTGATGCAAAAGGAGGCGGAAAAGTATGCCGAAGAGAACTGATATACACAAAATACTCGTTATCGGTTCGGGTCCCATTGTTATAGGACAAGCCGCCGAATTTGATTATTCAGGCACCCAGGCCTGCCTTTCTCTGCGCGAGGAGGGCTATGAGGTTGTTTTGATAAACTCAAACCCCGCCACTATTATGACCGATACCGATATTGCGGACAAGGTCTATATGGAACCGCTTAATCTTGAATATGTTGCAAGAATTATCCGCCATGAACGCCCCGACGCCATTCTTCCGTCACTCGGAGGTCAGACGGGTCTTAATCTCGCGGTTCAGCTTGCTAAAAAGGGTATTCTCAAAGAATGTGATGTTGAAATTCTCGGCACACGCTTTGAGGCGATAGAACGTGCGGAGGACAGGGAACTGTTTAAAGAGCTTTGCGAAAAGCTCGGCGAACCCGTTTTGCCGTCTGATATATGCAGCAATCTTGAAGACGGACTTAAAATTGCCGAGGAAATCGGCTATCCCGTTGTTTTGCGCCCCGCTTTTACGCTCGGCGGAACCGGCGGCGGCTTTGCCGATAATGAAGAAGAATGCCGCCTTATGTTAAAAAACGCTCTTGCGATTTCACCTGTAAATCAGGTGCTTGTTGAAAAGAGCATAAAGGGATATAAGGAAATTGAATATGAGGTAATGCGCGACGCAAACGACACCGCAATTACCATATGTAATATGGAAAATATAGATCCCGTGGGAATTCATACAGGCGATTCGGTTGTTGTCTGTCCGTCACAAACTTTGACCAACAAAGAATATCATATGCTTCGTGATTCCGCACTCAGAATTATTCGCGAGCTTGAAATTGAGGGCGGCTGCAACGTGCAGTTTGCGCTTGACCCGCACTCTTTCAAATATTATCTTATTGAAGTAAACCCAAGGGTGTCGCGTTCCTCGGCTCTTGCCTCTAAAGCCTCCGGCTATCCCATTGCAAGAGTATCCGCGAAAATCGCTGTAGGTCTGCGTCTTGATGAAATACAGATCGCAAACACTCCGGCGTCGTTTGAGCCTACGCTTGACTATGTTGTGTCGAAAATCGCACGTTTTCCGTTTGATAAATTTGCGGATGCGAATAACAGCCTTAACACGCAGATGAAAGCAACGGGCGAGGTTATGGCAATCGGAAGAACTGTTGAGGAAAGCCTGCTCAAAGCGATACGCGCTCTTGAAACAGGCGTGTGCCACCTCTATTTGAGTAAATTTGACAGTTATTCCGTAAAAGAACTGCTTGATTATATTAAAATCGGAACAGACGACAGATTATATGCCATTGCCCAGCTTATAAGGCTTAATGTTGATCTGATACATATCTATAACGCAACAAAGATTGATATGTTTTTCATTGAAAAGCTGAAGAACATAGTTGATTTTGAACAAACCGTAAAGAGCAACAGGAAAAATCCCGAAATTCTAAAAGAAGCAAAGAAATTGGGAATTTCCGATAAATTTATAGGAAAACTATGGGGAATGACCGAATCGGAGGTATTTTGCCTGCGCCGCGAAATCGGACTTTTCCCTGTATATAAAATGATAGACACCTGCGCGTCGGAATTTGATTCGTATGTTCCTTATTTTTATTCAACCTATGAGGAAGAAAACGAAAGCGTCGTGTCTGATAAAAATAAAATTATTGTTCTCGGTTCGGGTCCCATAAGAATCGGTCAGGGAGTTGAATTTGACTATTCAACCGTTCATGCCATTTGGTCTATCCGCGACGCTGGCTACGAGGCGATAATCATCAACAATAATCCCGAAACGGTTTCCACTGATTACACAACATCCGACAAGCTCTATTTTGAGCCGCTAACCGTTGAAGATGTAATGAATGTGATAGAGCTTGAAAAGCCCAAGGGAATAATTGTATCTCTCGGCGGTCAGACCGCTATTAATCTTGCGCCGCCGCTCGACGCACTCGGCGTTCCCATTATCGGAACCGATGTGAAAGCTATCGACAAGGCGGAAAACAGGGATTCATTTGAAAAGGTTATGACAAAGCTCGGAATTCCACAGCCAAAGGGGCTTGCCGTTACAGATATTGAAGAGGGCGTTAAGGTTGCTGAAAGTATAGGTTATCCTGTGCTCGTCCGTCCGTCATTCGTTTTGGGAGGCAGGGCAATGCAGATTGTTGCGAATGAGGACAGCCTGCGCCATTATCTTCAAACCGCTGTTGAAATCAATACTGAGCAGCCCGTGCTTGTTGATAAATACATTATGGGGCGCGAGCTTGAGGTGGACGCCATTTGCGACGGTGAAGACGTGTTTATACCGGGAATTATGGAACACGTTGAAAAAACGGGAGTTCACAGCGGCGATTCTATTTCCGTTTATCCCACATTTACTGTTTCAAAAGAGGTTAAGGAAAAAATTATTGATTACACAATAAAGCTCGGACGAGCAATAGGTATAATCGGTCTTTACAATATTCAGTTCATAGCTGATTCAAACGATGATGTATATGTAATTGAGGTAAATCCGCGCTCGTCAAGAACGGTGCCGTTTCTTTCCAAAGCAACTTCCGTACCGATGGCGCATATTGCAACGCAAGTTATTCTTGGGCGCTCGCTTAAAGCTCAGGGAATAACGGAAGTTTATCCGCAGGAAAAAAAGCGTTGGTATGTTAAAGCACCTGCGTTTTCATTCTCAAAACTTAAAGGTATGGATACTTATCTCTCGCCGGAAATGAAGTCAACAGGTGAGGCTATCGGATATGATAAATCGTTTACAAGAGCGCTTTACAAGGCGATTCAGGCAAGCGGAATGAATGTTTCAAATTACGGAACGGTGCTTGTTACGATAGCAGACAGGGACAAGCCGGCGGCCTTGCCGCTTATCAGGCGCTTTTATGACCTTGGGTTCAATATTGAGGCAACGGAAGGAACCGCAAAATTCCTTAAAAAGCACGGAATCCGCACGCGCGTTCGCGCAAAGCTCACTTATGACGGAAGTGACGAAATCCTAACGGCGCTTCGTCAGGGTCATATAGCTTATGTAATCAACACAATTGACGTAAGCCACGGAGACAGCCATTCAGACGGCTCTGAAATCCGCCGCGCGGCAGTTGAAAATAACGTTACAATGTTCACTTCACTTGATACCGTTGAGGTTCTCCTCGCCGTCCTTGAGGAAATTACCCTCGGCGTGTCAACAATAGACGCGGAGTAATTATGTATAAACGGGAAATTTATAAAATTATATCAAACGAGCCGCTTACAAAAGACGTATATAAAATGGTGCTTGAGGGCGATACGCATTATATTACGTCTTCGGGGCAGTTTATTAATATCAGTCTTGACGGCAAATTTCTGCGCCGCCCTATTTCGGTATGTGATTACGATGAAAATACGGTAACGATTATCTACAAGATTGTGGGAGCGGGCACAGAGCAGCTTTCCGAAATGAAAAAAGGCGAAATTCTTGATTGCCTTGCCGGTCTTGGAAACGGATATGATATTACCAAGTCGAAAAAGCCGCTCGTTATCGGCGGCGGAGTCGGAGTGCCGCCGATGTATAATCTGACAAAACGTCTTTTGGCAGACGGGCAGACGCCAACCGTAATTCTTGGATTTAACACAAAAAGCGAGATATTCTTTGAAAATGAGTTCAAAGAGCTCGGAGCGAAAACGATTGTTGCAACAGCAGACGGTTCTTACGGAATAAAGGGCTTTGTAACCGATGCCATGCCTGCTGATTACGATTACTTTTACGCTTGC
>CANRMJ010000060.1 GCA_947631705.1 uncultured Clostridia bacterium | reverse complement strand
TATGAAAAATTAAAGAACAAAGAAATAAGCAAAGCAGATTTGGCACGCTTATGTGAAATCTCTTATCCGACAGTTTATAAATATATTGCTATCGTGGAGGGTTAAAAAATGAAAGTTAGTATTTATTCAAGAGAAAAAATAGAAAAAATTATTGATACCGATTTCCCTAAGAATACCGCCGTTATCAGTTTCTATGACCCAAAGGGCATAAGAAGTGATAATCTTACCCCTGTTGATTATAAAAACAAAGCAGAAATGGTTTATCAGGTTGCTGTGTATGATATTGATATAGAGTGTTTAGAAGATTACGGATTGACATTTGATACATATTTGCCTGAAGCTAAAGAGATTGCGAAATTTATATACAAAGCAAAGGAAAAGGGCTTTGATATAATTTGTCAATGTCAATACGGTCAAAGCAGAAGTGCAGGTTGTGCTGCTGCCATACTTGAACATTTTGAAAAGAACGGTATCAGCATATTTGCCAATTACAACTATTACCCTAATCAGGTTGTATTTAATAAAATGTTAAAGGCTTTAGATGAAGTGAAAGACGAAAGGAACTAAATATATGACAAATAAAATTGAAAATATCAATGTAGTAATTTATGCAAGATATAGTTGTAGCGGACAGAGAGAAGAAAGCATTGAAGGGCAATTAAAGGTTTGTCACGAATATGCAATAAAAAATAATTTAACTATAATTCACGAATACATAGACAAGGCTTTAACAGGCAGAAGTGATGACCGTCCTCAATTTCTGCAAATGATTGAAGATAGCAAGAAACGTGAATTTCAAGCCGTTTTAGTATACGCAATAGACCGATTTTCTCGTAATATGTATAAAACTATGTATTATGAAGACAAATTAGAAAAAAACAAAGTATACTTAATATCTGCTACTGAGATATTTGACAATACTGCTACTGGAAAATTTTGTAAGCATATGATGATGGGCAACGCACAATACTATTCTGATAATTTGTCTCAAAGGGTTACAATTGGTCTACAGTTAAATGCAGAAAAAGGAATAATGAACGGTGGTATAGCCCCATTTGGATATAAATTTGTCGAACAAAAATTAGAAATTGACGAAGACACAGCACCATATGTTAAAAGAATCTTTCAAATGTATGCAGACGGAAAGAAATGTACTGATATTATTGAATATCTTAATGCTCACGGTTTAAGAACAGCAAAAGGCTGTGAATTCGGCAGAAACAGTCTACATACTATTTTCAACAACAGAAAATATATAGGTGAATTCAAATATGGTGATGTTGTAATTCCTGATTGTGTACCAAGAATAATTGATGATGATTTATTCAATCAAGTAGCTAACATACTAGTTAAAAACAAGCACAACGCAGGACACAACAAAGCAAAGGTAGACTATCTGCTTACCACTAAACTATTCTGCGGTCATTGTAAATCCCCTATGGTTGGTATTTCAGGCACATCAAAATACAAGAAAACTTACTATTATTACTCCTGCAATGAATTCAGAAAAAAGAATTGTAAAAAACGAAATGTTAGAAAAGACCTTATTGAAAATTTAGTTGTATCAAAATGCCTTGAAATGCTTACAGATGACAACATTAGCAAAATTGCAAAAGAGATTATTAAAGAAAACAAAAAGGATAATGATAATGCAAATATCAAATATATAAAAAAGCAAATGAACAAAAATCAACAGCAACAAGCAAATTTAATTGAATCGTTATCGATGTGCAATATAGATACTGTAAGAAAATCCATATTTGATAAAATCGAAAAATTACAAATTGCATATTCTGAATTAGAAAAAGAATTATCTATCGAAAGACTTAAAAACATCGAACTTACCGAAAACGATATTTTATTCTTCTTAAACAGATTTAAAAATGGTAATATTGATGATATAAAATACAGAAAAGCATTAATTGATATTTTTGTAAAATCAATCTATTTGTATGATGATAAGGTTACCATAATATTTAATGTTGATAATATAAGTGTTACCATTGATGATGTAATTCTTGATAAGATTAACAAATCATCAAAAAATTTGTATTCTAATAGTTCTGTTGTACCACATATAAAATCCTTGAAACCGATGATATAACTTGGTTTCAAGGATTTCTTTCTATCTAATTTTGACTTTGATTTGAAGGAGGAATTAGTGTGAAAAATCACACTAATTCGATTATAATAACCAGTTGAGGTGCCCAAAATTTAACTAAACAAATTTTACTGTTAAATTTTGACCTCTGCCAGTTCTTTTTGCTCCCTGTTTCTCGCACCGCGAGCGGTCGCAAACGAACCCCTCAAAATTTGCCTATGGCATAATTTTGAGATGGCTAAATTCACATCACGCCTTGTCCGGCCGTAGCAAGGGATATCGTGATTTTATTTACTGTTTGCGGCCAGAAAGGCTATGTGAATTAATATGATTAAAGGTTTAACTTTTTTCTTGAAATTCAGTTGGAAAAACAAGAAATCGTATGTTATTTTGAACATACTGAATCAAATTATTCAAGGCGCTATGCCGTTGGTTATAATTGCCATGCCTAAATTCATAATTGACGAATTGCTCAATCAGCAAAGAATAGAAATGCTCGCTTGCTATGTGGTTTTGCTCCTTATAGCTGTTTTTATTAAAAATTGGGTCGGTTCGCATATTGAATTACAGATATTTAATAAACGGTGCTATTTATCATGCGCGTTCAGTGAGTTTATGCATAAAAAATTGTTAAATACAAATTACAGCAATTTGGAAACGCCTGATTTTCATGAAATAAAAGAGAAAGCCAATAAGTTTTTATACGGCGACTGGCATGGCTTTTCTTTTGTTTTAGAGAACGCTTTTTCTATTGCCGGAAAAATTATCACGCTAATCGGTATCGTTGCCATTATTTTTACAATGAATATGTGGCTTGTTTTCGTTTTAGCGGTGCTTATGATTATCAGCACTGTAATTGATTATAAGCTAAAGCGAAAAGCACACGGGTTTTCTCTCGAATCGGTAAACATAGAGCGAAGGTGGAATTATTTTACTCGCATCCTTGAGGATTCTTCGTATTCAAAAGAAATAAGAATGAATCAAATTGGTGATTGGTTAATTAACGAAGAAAAGGAATATGCACATAAAGCAATAGGCTATTATGAAAAGAGAAACAAATACTTTTCTAAGTCCGCGTTATTTAATACACTTTTTGTGATTCTGCAAAGCCTGATGACTTATTGTTATCTAATTAAAGATGTTATTGATGGGAATATCTCTTTGGGCAGCTTTTCTATGTATGTTTCTGCCATAACTGCGTTTTCGGCATCAATTAAAGATATAATAACCAATATAGTGGATATTAAAGTTTATGGAGTATATTACGAAGCATTAGAGAAATACATAAATATCAAAGATACCATGCGTGAAAATGCAAGATTGTCATTGCCTCAAATGGAAGATTTTTTAATCGAATTTAAAAATGTTTCATTTAAATATCCCGGTCAAAATGCTTTTGCATTAAAAAACATAAATGCAACTATTCAAAAGGGTAAAAAAATATCCATTGTTGGTGAGAACGGCTCAGGGAAAACCACCTTCATAAAGCTTTTATGCAGATTATATGACCCGACCGAAGGCGAAATATTATTGAATGGTGTTAATATCAAGGATATTGATTACGATGAATATATGAAAGTGTTTGCCGCCGTTTTTCAAGATTACAAATTATTTTCTTTTTCAGTTAAGGAAAATATTATTTGGAAGGATAATTCCGCAAGCAGCAGAGAAAAAACATCGGAGCTGCTGAATGATATAGGATTAGGTGAAAGAATAAATTCTCTTCCCAAAGGTATTGATACGAGCGTTTACAAGGAGTTTGACAGCAGCGGCTTTGAGCCCTCCGGGGGAGAAAGTCAAAAAATCGCCATAACGCGTGCCATAGCAAAGGATGCGCAAATAGTAATACTCGATGAACCTTTATCGGCTCTTGATCCAAGAGCGGAGAATGAGATGTTTGCCCAATTTGATAATATAGTAAGGCAAAAAACCGCGATATATATTTCTCACAGACTTTCTTCATGCAGGCTGTGTGATGAAATTCTCGTTTTTAAGCAAGGAGAAATTTGTGAACACGGTACGCACGAAGAGTTGTTATCGCGCAACAGAGAATATCAAAAGCTGTATTCACTGCAAGCTAAATACTATATTTAAGATTATAAATACTTGTAATAATCAAAATCCGCAATTGAATTTTTTTATGTTGGATTAATTCGCATCACCTTAGCTTTAAGGTGATGTTTTTTTGTATCAATATGATAGCGTTTTTGCATTTTACAACATTAATACTTATTAATATGCTATTTTATAATTATCTAATGCAAAATTAAGAAGTCGCATTTATATGAAAAAAGTAATATTTTAATGATGTCAATACTTTTTTTTAATTAAAATGATTATTTTTGCCGTTTTTTTGCATTTTTTTGCAAAAAAATTGAAAAACATTGAAATGCGTTTTAGAATAATAATTGTAAAAAACTTCTCTTTCCTCAACAATTCAATCCTAAACGGATTTTTATAATAAAATTAAATAAGGTAATTTATCAGGAGGAATACCGTATGAACAACAAAAAACAGAATGTAATAAGAAAAATAATTTTTGCGATTTTTCTTGTTATTAATTTTGGTATATTTATTTCTTTTATAACTGAGATTCCTTGCTTAATGCATGGCATAACCTTTTTTGCTATCGGATATTTTGCATTTTTTGCAGATTCCGCATTTTTGGGAGGAACCTTATGCGCGGTAATTATTATTATTTTAGAAATAATATGTCTACCATCATTATTTACAGGTAAAAGCAAATATAAATTAGTTTGTAATATTATACTCCAAATATTGTGTGCTGTAGATATATACATTTGCATTGTTTATATCTTCAAGCAATATAAGATCACGTTTTCTATTTTTGAAATTCTTATAGACTTATTATTTATGGGTCTTGTATTATATGACCTTTCAAAAGTCTATAATATAAAATTAGATAAAATTTTCAAAAAAAGGAAACTCCGCAAGCCGAAAAGTGAGCAAAACGAGGCGCAATAAAATATTTTTTATTTTAGAAAAACGTGAAAGGCATTGTTTTTTCCACTGTGCTACCGTTGAATCAAAATTTTCGGTTTACAAATAGATTTTGCAATAACTTTTGATGCGCTTTCCCCTTGAAGCAAAAGCAACAATCGGAGTGTTTGACGGTGAATTAATTATTGATCCCAATGTATCTGATGGTTTCGGCGGCGGTTTTATTTTTAGGGTAAAACCGCCCCGGCAGGAGAGATGATATATGAAATGCAAAAATGTTAAAAGAATTATTAAGAACCCGATTTTTGTAAACTTCAAAAAACATTATTGCCCTTATTGCAATGAAATCCTGAAAAAAGTAAAAGTATCAAGAATTGTAAATTCACGTTCATCCGAATCAAAATACTTTGATTTTAGAATGTATGATACTTTTATGATAGGTGATGTTAAGTTTATTTGGACAGAATTTCAGTGTCCTATATGCAATACTGATTTTTCTATTGATGAAATGAAGGAAATAGAAAAAAATCGAAAGAAATTTAACAATGAAAAGTAAAAGCGCCATAAAGCAAATATTTTTGCATTACTCTATTGTTTACGAAATTAAAGGTGATAAAAATGAATATTTTTCGTATAAAAAAAGACAATAATTCATATGTCTATCCTATTGTAAAAGTATTGATTTTTTCATTACTAAGTGTTGCTGTTATGTCTTTAAATCAAATAATTGTTATTAATAACAAAGCGGTTTATAACTTGTTTATATTTTTATGTATGATAATAATTACAGGTTGCGCACACTGTATTTTTATTTCGTTTGGTGAATTGCAAGCAGCCCATAAAAATCGCGCAAAGAACAAGACTTTGACAGAACGCGTAATTGCGAAAAGCAGGGAATATTCAGTTGATGAATTTGTTTCTCTTTTAGAAAGAAAAGATGTTATTGAGATACAAATCATTTTTAACAGAAAAGCCATTGATATTGGAGCGAAATCCGATTTCAATCAAAGCAATTTTAGATTTTTCAATAAGCGTTATTATATTGATAAAGAAGAATTTGAAGATATTGAAGATTTCAAATCGGCACTTGCACCGTATTTGTTTAACGGAAAAATATTGGTATTATCCGTTGACGGAGTTAAATCTAATCGGTCGTTGACGTAGATAAATAAGCATAAATTGCAGATTTTAAATCTCTGAAAGTTTCACAAAATATTAACAGAAAAAAGCAAAAATCGCCCTTAAATCAACAACGGATTGAGGGCGATTTTGGACTGTTTACGACTATTTTGAATTTATATAATTGTTTTATTGAACCTTGCGTATGAAAAGCACGATTTTTCGCTTAACGAAATAGTGCAGGTAGGAATTTTGATAGGTTTTGTTCGGTCTATATTTTTAGAAATATCCATTTGTGGATATACAGAGTGATAAACAACCATGTTGCTACCTTTATGTCTGCTTGCCCAATTTTTGAAAAAGGAAAAGCCGCCGTCGATGGACATCTGCAATTCCCTGTTAAGCGAATATCAGTTGTAAATCAAATCATTGCAAACGGTCTCTGCGTATATTGTTCATAGCCTGTACCACTTCATACTGTTCTCGGCTTTGAGGGTTTCGGTGATATCTTCCTTTTTGGCAAGTTCCTCTGCCTGTCTGGAATAACTCATCTATTGTAATCTTATAAAATTTGCGATAAAAAATATTAAAACATATTGAAATAAATAAAAATATCTGATATATTCTATTAACAATTGAAAAATTACGTAATTTACTCTTATTTTTTATATGGATAACATATGAAAAAAGTAATTAAACGGAGAATAGACATGGAAATTTTGAAATATCCGATAGACAGTAAAACGCTGCTACGCAAAAAAATAAAAATCAAAAGGGAATTTTTAGAATCAGACCGAACATTTATTGAGAAGCGAATCGCAATTCTGGGAGGGTCAACCACAAATGAAATAGCAGACCAGCTTGAGGTTTTTCTTTTGGGATACGGTATAAAACCCGTTTTTTATCAGTCTGAATATGCACAGTATTGGCAAGATGCCGTTTTCGGAAACGAGGAGCTTGATTCATTTAACCCTGATATAATCTATATACATACAAATTGGCGTAACATAACTCACTTTCCGATAACACGAAACAGTATCCAAGAGGTTGACGCACTGTTAGAAGAGGAGTATGAGCATTTTGCCGTAATGTGGTCAAAGCTTGAAGAACGATATCATTGTCCAGTTATTCAAAATAATTTCGACAGACCTAACTACAGACTATTAGGCAACAGTGATATTTCGGATTATCGCGGAAAAACTAATTTTATTTCACGATTAAACCAACTTTTATATAAATATGCTCAAGAGCACAAATCGTTTTATATTAATGATATTGATTATTTGGCGGCCTGTTACGGTCTTGAAGCATGGAGCAATCCGCTGTTTTGGAATATGTACAAATACTCTCTTTGCTTAGATGCTATTCCGTTGCTTGCTAAAAGTGTTGCAGATATTATAAAGAGTATTTACGGTAAAAATAAAAAGGCTCTTGTTCTTGATCTCGACAACACTCTTTGGGGCGGCATTGTAGGCGACGATGGCGTTGAGGGCATTCAAATAGGCCCGGAGGTGCCGATGGGTCAAATTTACAGCGAATTTCAAAAATATGTTAAAGAACTTAAGTCAATAGGCGTTTTACTTGCCGTAAACAGTAAAAATGATGAGGAAAACGCACTTTCGGGACTGAACCATCCGGATGGTATTTTGCGCCCGGATGACTTTGTGAATATAAAAGCAAATTGGGATAATAAAGACCGTAATATGCTCGGTATCGCAGCAGAACTGAATCTCGGAACAGACAGTTTTGTTTTTGCTGACGATAACCCCACAGAGCGTGAAATAATGAAACAGGCAAATTTAGGTGTTGCCGTGCCAGATATGGACAGGGTTGAAAACTATATCCGAATACTTGATCGCAGTGGTTTCTTTGAAGTTACGACTCTTTCTGATGACGATTTAACACGTGTTGAAATGTATAAGGCAAATCGGCAGCGTTCAAAATTAGAACAATCTGTAGGAAACTACGAAGATTTTCTAAAAAGCCTTGATATGAGAGCTACTATACGCAATTTTGAACCTATTTATATGCAGCGAATCGCCCAATTAACAAATAAAAGTAATCAGTTTAATCTCACCACGCTTCGGTGCAGCGAAAGCGATATAACCAATATGGCGAAATCTTCTGATTATCTTTGCCTTTACGGAAAATTAGAAGATAAATTCGGAGACAACGGTGTTGTAAGCGTAATCGCAGGGGAAAAAATTTCGGACGAGTTGCATATGAGGCTGTGGCTTATGAGCTGCCGTGTATTAAAGCGCGGTATGGAGGATGCAATGCTCGATACACTTGTCAGCGACGCGCAAAAATGCGGCATTAAATATATTATAGGTTATTATTATCCTACCGCCAAAAACGGTATGGTTAAGAATTTCTATCCGAATATGGGATTTTCACTGACGGAGGAAGACGACAGCGGAAATACCGTGTGGAAACTTGATACGGAATCATACACGCCAAAAAATCCATCAATTATTATTTCAAGATAATTTCAGGAGGAAAAGAAATGAACAGAGAAGAAATTTACGAAAGACTCAACATGGTTTTTCAGGATGTGTTCGGCGATGACGAGTTAACGGTTAATGACAGCACGACGGCACATGATGTGGACGGGTGGGACAGCCTGCGCCATATAACGCTGCTTGCCGCCATTGAAGACGAATTTGATATAGAGTTTTCAATGGGGCAGACGGTAAGTATGAAAAACGTGGGTGAAATGGTAGATTATATTGAGGAAGAAGTATAGAAACTGTATACACGCAAATACGGTTTGACGTATTTATCCGTGCGAGACGGAAAAGACTGAACATATAAGGAAATAAAAAATGAATATTACATCATTTAAATTTTTAATATTTGTGTTAGTTACGGTTACGGTGTACTATACAGTGCCTAAAAAGTGGAAATGGGCAGTGCTTCTGGTTGCAAGCACTGTATTTTATATCAGTTTTAATCCTTTGGGCATATTTGTTTTAATAGGTGCGTCGCTTGTTACATATTTTTCCGCTGTTCAAGTGCAAAAGCTAAAAGACAGACAGTCGCAATGGCTTGCCGAAAACAAAGGGAAGGTTGACAGGGAAGAAAGGAAAGCAAAAAGAAAACACTTTACAAAGCGGCAGAATGTTTGGGTTGCGCTTGCTGTTGTTTTGAATGTCGGTCTGCTTTTCCTTTTCAAATATTACGGTCATTTCGCAATCAATATAAACAACGCGTTCAACACTTCGCTGTGGACTGCGGAAAATATATTGCTGCCGCTGGGTATTTCGTATTTTTCGCTGCAGCTTATCGGTTATGTTGTCGATGTTTCGCGCGGAATAATTCCCGCTGAGAAAAATCCGTTAAAGGTTATTCTGTACGCGATGTTCTTCCTGTCTATTATGCAGGGACCGTTTAACCGCTACGGAAATCTTATGCCGCAGATTTGCAGCGAGGATAGACAAAAAATCAACTTTAAAAAAATAAAGTTCGCCGTTTTAAAAATAACGTGGGGCTATATTAAAAAATTATGTATTGCCGACCAGATGGGTCAGATTGCAAACGAGGTTTTTTCAAATTACAACGATTATTCCGGTCTTGGTATAATAATGGGTATGATTTGTTTCGGAATTCAGCTGTATGCTGATTTTTCGGGCTATATGGAAATCATACTCGGAATCGGCGAATTGCTCGGAATTAAAATGCCTGAAAACTTCAGGCAGCCGTTTTTCTCTCGAAATATGTCCGAATTTTGGCAAAGGTGGCATATTAGTCTCGGTGCATGGCTGAAAGATTATGTTTTTTATCCTGTGCTTAAATCAAGGGCTCTTATCAATTTCGGTAAATGGCTCACTAAAAGATTTGGAAAAAATGCGGGGCGCAGAATACCCACATACATAGGTATGCTCATTCTTTGGACGCTGATTGGCGCTTGGCACGGCGCGGGCTTTAATTACGTTTTCGGCGTTGGACTTCTTCAGTTTTTCTATATTTTTGTTGGGGAAATCACTATGCCTCTTACGGATAAAATCAAAAACAAGCTCGGAATAAAAGACGAAAAC
>CANRMJ010000059.1 GCA_947631705.1 uncultured Clostridia bacterium | reverse complement strand
TCTTTCCTTGCGGCTTTTGCTGCCCTTTCTTCCGGGCTTAATTTGTACTTTGGCATAAAAATTTCCTCCTGAAAGTTATTTCTATTCTACACCTTTCAGGAGGTTTACACAATATTTGAAAAAGTCTCGGTTTAGAGGAACGGTATAGTTTTCAATGCATATTAATTTACTTCTTTGGTCAGTTCATCGGTTAATTTGATGATAAGAGGGGCAATCTTTTCTTTTTCTCTTTTTGTTATTTTGTTATAAATCGGATAGGCTGCTGAAATGATAGCAATCCCGATAATACCGATAATGATTCCTAAAGTGAAAAATTTGTCTGCCCATACCATTGTGCAGCACATTCCGATACCGAGCAATAATGTTCCTATAATTCCAACACTAATGGAAATAATACTGCCTTTTTTGGCAACACCTCTGTCCAGTTTTCTGAGCTGATCCATTTTGTTCTCTGCTTTAGGCATATATTTTTCTCTTATAGCCTTAATTTCATCCTGCTGATTTGCAGAATAGGAATAGGTGAATGTTTTGTTATCCATATCAATATCTCCTTTCTAAAGATATTGTAACTCTTTTGTATTTTTGAAATGATAAAAAATTGTTTAAGAATTGTTAAAATGAAAGTTTTTTCAAATGATTATTAGCTTTAATAATCATTACCAATGCAATGGAAACACAGGTCATACATACAATCAATCCAAGAACTATATTCATTATGATTTCTATATTGCTTTCCATTCCACTGAATTGTGAAAACATAGAGATTTGCAGAGAAAAAAGCGACATAAGTGCTCTTGCCAGGCAAACATTTTTTGATGCAAGAAGTATAAGACTGTTTTCCTTTCTGAATTTTACAATATTAACTATCGCAATGATAAAGCAGTAAAAAGTATAGGCAGCTATTGTGATTGTGAGAATTTCTCCGCTCGCTTTTTTACCTTCGGAAATTAGAAGCTCTATAAGTCCTGTCATTGTTGCACTCATTAAAAGCATCATAATTCCGCAGGTTTTATATGTTTTCAATTCAAGAATCAATCTCTGCTCATTATCTTTTTTCTTTGCGTTGTTATATCTTTTTATAAGCATAAAACGCATAACAGTAAAAACAAAATTATATAGTGCCAGTGCCATTTGCCAATAGGATTTCTGTATAAATGCCATAATAGCATAGAATATTGAGTATAATGTGTTATTTAAAAGACTTGCATATATAGAAATCTGTGCTCTAAATAATTTATCGTCTATATATTTATGCATTAAAGGTATTTTGGATAAAGCCTTTTTTACATTATAAACAGCATTTGGTATCAGATAAGCAAGTAATATGCAAAGGCTGTATCCCGAAAAACCATAGATAAAATAAGAAAACATTTCAGGTATAAACTCATTCGAAAAAACAAGTACAAGTAAAGCAGTGGTTAAAGCTGAACAAAGCAGCACGATTATCGGATGTGGGAAAAGCAGTTTATTCAAATATTTCTTCACTGTTTCCACCCCTTAAAACTATGGTAAATGTACTGCCCTTGCCCAACTCGCTTTCAACCGTAATTTCACCTTTGAGAATATCTACAACTCTTTTTACAAGTGCAAGTCCTAAGCCGTTGCCCTGTGATGCGTGAGAGGTATCACCCTGATAGAATTTTTCAAATATATGTGCGCCTGTTTCTTTGCTCATTCCACAGCCTGTGTCTGCCACCGTAACGATACATTTTTCATCCTTTAATTTAAGACTGACAAAAATTTCACCATTATTATCAGTGAATTTAACAGCATTTGAAAACAAATTATTCCACACAAGGCTTAACAATTCCTCATCTGCATTAACAAAAACATCTTCGTCAATATCCGTTTCAATTTCAAGATTTTTATTTTCCCATATGTTTTCAAAGCCTAACAAGCATTCACACAACTGCTCGCTCAGATTATATCTTTTCGTATCAGGGAAAATCTGTTGGTTCTCAAGTTTGTTCAGCTTTAAGATATTTGTAATCAATGCCGATAATCTTTGCGATGCCATACTCATTGATTTAGATAATTCTATTCTCTCTGATTCGCTTAAAGACGGTATTTGCAGCATAGTGGCATAATTTTGTATAACGGCAAGAGGTGTTTTCAGTTCGTGAGAAACATTTGATATAAAATCATTCCTTAATGTTTCTGTTCCTGAAATTTCTTCTGCCATTATATTAAAATTTTCAATTATAACATCAAACTCATTTTTTCTGCCGAATTTATGTGTAGGCTCAATTCTTGCCGAAAAATCGCCATTGGTAATTCTGTCGGTAGCTCTTAGGATCTCTTTAAGCGGTTTTTCAACCGTTATCTTTCTTCTGATGCCATCAAGCAAGCAGAACAAAAAGCTTAAAATAAAAACATTTATGAATGTTTTCGGAGCACTTGCTTTAAGCTCTGTGACCGATAAATCAATATCCCATAAGAACAAAAGCATACAACAGGTTACGATAAATGCTGTAAATATAAAAAATGCAATATACCTGCCGATAGAAAATAAACTGTTGTTTACTTTATTAGATTTTCTTTTCACTTGATCACCGCCTTATATCCAAGTCCGTGAACAGTTACGATTTCAAAATCATCACACTTTGAAAACTTATCTCGTAATTTTGTCATATAAACATCAACTGTTCTTGTGCCCGACAGTGAGTCAACATCCCAAAACTCGTCCATAAGCTGGGTGCGCGTAAAGGTCTTTTTTGGATAAGATAATAATTTGTATATAAGATTGAACTCACGTACCGTCAGTGTAATTTCTTCATTATTGAGATATGCCGTATGCTCGTCTGCATCAAGGATAAGACTCCCAACTGTCAGTTTCTTGCTTGATGCGATTTTTGCTCTGCGAAGGAGAGCGCCGATACGCAAAAGCAATTCATCAAGATCAACAGGCTTAACCATATAATCGTCAATGCCCGCTTTAAATCCCTTTTGTTTTGCGGCAAAATCATCCCTTGCAGTCATAAACAGAATAGGTATGTTCTCATTAAGCTCTCTTACTGTTTTCGCAAATTCAAAACCATCAATATCCGGCATCATAATATCGGAAATAATCAGGTCAAATACATTGCCGTACATTTCATCGTAAGCATCTTCCGCACACAGACAGCCGACAGTATCAAAACCGTTTTGATTAAGATATGTGCAAACTGTACGGTTCAAATCTCTGTCATCCTCAACAACAAGTATTTTGAACATAAAAACACCTCCATGATGTTTATATCATACCATAGAGATGTTAAAGTTTTGTTTATTTTTTCAAATTAGTTTATTTTTTCTTTTTCTTAATAATAACGCCTGCGACGGCTGCAACAGCAACGGCTCCGGCAACTACACCTGCAATAATCTTTTGCATATATTTCCCCTCCTAAACATTATTAATTTGCTCAGCAATACGCTTTTTAGCATCCTCAACTGACTCACCGTCATGAGTCAGGTATCTGTCTACAAATGCGTTTTCGATCTTTTTGTAGCCTTTGACTACGCCTTCCTCAATTTTCTTGTAGCCATTTACTACACCTTCTGCAATTTTATCGTTTGCTTTTACTAATTTTGATTTTGCCATTTCTTTCTCCTTGTTTAATTTTTTATTTTAACATTTTATTATTCTAATCCTTTGCAAATCGGTATAAGGCATAATAAAAGAACAATTCCTATTATACCGACAATAATTCCCCACAGCATCATATCCCATACCATTACCATACACATACCAACGCCGAGTACGATTGTCGCAATAATGCCGTACACTACTGTTCCGATCGCCTTTGCATTCAGCTTGATTGCAGGTTTGCCGCTCATTTTTCGTACTGTAAGCGCCATCGCGATAAGAACAATCACACCGAGTGCCGCTACTACAACGCCCTGCTTAAATGCAGCCCATTCAGGCAGTAAACACATACACATTCCAAGTGCAAACAGCAGTCCTCCGATTGTGCCCATTATAAGAGCGATAAAGTTTTTCTTTTTCATAATTCTACCTCCGAATAATTTAAAATGTTTTGTAGTGATTTCTCATCTGCTGTCTGCATTATATTGCAAGTTTGTTTTTGAAATGATTATGAAATGTTTAAGTTTTGTTAATCATTATAAAAATAACAGCCGCTTGAATTCGATGCTCAAGCAGCTGTTTAAAATAGGTTCTATAATAAATGTTGGGGTATAGAAAAGCCTCAACATTTATTTTGTATTATCCCTGCCCTTTATTTTATCAATAATACGGCGTATTGCCAAAGTAACGGCAATACACAACGGGAAAAAAGGCGTGAACGGACCTGCCCAAAACGCGAGATATGATGTTGCCACTACGCTGCACCATTTCCAGCCGAATACAGCGTGACACAAATATCCGCCCCAAACAGGCGAATACATAACCACAACGACAATAGCAAAAATAACTACTGTGTGCCAATCTTTACATTCTTCCCATACCCATTTACAAAAGTTTATAAACTTGGTTTTAAGTTTAATAAATAAATCTTTAATCTTTTCCATTTTTTCACATTCTGTGTTTTGAACAAATCGCCATTTATCTGATTACTTCCATCTCAATGCAGATAGAACAGGCTGTTTTAGTCATTAGGATTCCTTTCATTATTCCCAAATATATTTTATTTCCTTTGTGTCAAGAATAAGTCTGCAACTGCTATAGAACACTCTTTTATATTTAATTCCGATGCTCAGCTCGATACTTGCACTGTTTGTATTAGGGCAAGCTCCTGTGCATAAATATTCCCATGGGCAGTATCCTTTTTCTTTCCGCTTTCTTAGTTCTTCATTTGCAATTTTCACAAATTCCTCAACTGATAAATATTTGCCTTTATAATTATTCTTTTTATCAATTGCTGTTTCCAAATACACATTGCAAAAAATTTCATCATTAAGAGCACATTTAATATGGCATTTTGTAAAATCTTTATATTTTTCTGCAAAACTTGTATCGGTATAATTCTGAGGATAAAAATGTGTGTCAAAACTTAATGTCAATTCATTATTTTCTAATGAAATATCATATAAATTCTGATCGTGGAGCATACCGTCAGGTATGCTGTTTTCACTCATTATGTATTTTTCTGTCATTTTTAGATCTCCTAAAATTTAAATGTTAATTACAATAAACATACTGCAGTTCCCGCAGTTGCTTGCCTCCGATTTTATCGTCAAAATACGCACCGCTTTTTCATTATAATACCATAATTGAAGAAATTATAACTCTTCAGGGTATTTCATATCATGCGCAAAGCGCACCTTTGTCATAATATCCATAACGTCAATCGTATAATCAAGACGCATATTATTTTCTTCGCCTGACACGGCATTTTCCATATCCATTATTTCATAGCATAAAGCGTCAAGGTCAACATCTGTTTCTAAATGTTCGGTATGACCGTCATCCGTATACGTTATGCTTGCGGAGAACGCCCTGTTGTAATTATAAATCTCAACATATCCTTTTTCAAAAGCGGCAATGCCGATTTTCGGCAGCTTTGCGGTGAGCGACAAGGTAACGGCTGCCATTTCATTTTCAGTGTTTTTCAAAAGAATATTGACCTGTTCGTCAGCGCCTGTCGGCGCTTTTTTCATTTGTGATTCAATTTCAGTCGGATTTTCACTCATAAAATATCTCGCAAAAGACAGAGCGTAAACGCCAATATCAAGCATTGCGCCGCCCGCAAGATCCATATTGAAAAACCTGTTCGTCATATCATAATCCTTACAGCTCCCCAGATTAACCTGAATAAGCTTTAATTTGCCAAGCTTGCCCGCTGATATGATTTTGTCGATTTCTTTGTATACGGGCATATGAAAAATGGTCATCGCCTCGGCAAGAACAACATTGTTTTTCTCTGCCGTCTCAACCGCCTGCTTTAACTCGTTTGAGTTAAGGGTTATTGCTTTTTCACAAAGAACGTGCTTGCCTGCGTTCAGCGCCTTTAAAATATATTTGATATGTGAATTATGCGGAGTCGCGATATAAATAATGTCAACATTTTTATCGCTGAAAACCTCGTCGATATTGTCATATACCTTGTCAATGCCGTATTTTTGGGCGAATGCATCTGCATTCGCTTTTGTTCTGCTCGCGAGCGAATAAAAGGTTTTGTTTAACTTATTCATAGCCTTTGCCATTTCATCGGCAATATGCCCGCATCCTATACAAGCCCAATTATAATTTTCAGCCATCTTTATCAACCTTTCTGAAATATCTACAAATATTATAAGTATACTTTGAATGTTTGTAAATGATTTTATGAACATACTTTTGAATGTTTTTTACTTCAAACCTTTTATTAAACTGTTACCTGCAAATCTTTGCGTTAATCAAGCTTTACTGTTTACACTTTGGGCAGTAGAGAGTAAAGCTTTTCAATTCCATATCTCCCATATATGCAACCTCGTTTTGCTCCCGCAAACAGGACAGCTACCCATTCTGAAATCACTCTTGCCATATTACTTATCCTCATTCCTTACCTAAAAAAGCTGAACAGGACAATAAAGGATGTCACATTTCCGAGAATGTGCGAAAGGGTGCTGATAACGCAATTACCCGATTTATGATAAATCACTGAGTAAATCAAGCTGTCAATGAACACGCCGGAAATGTCAAAAATCACAACGCCAATGTTTCCCGGTGCGATATGTCCTGCGGCGAAAATAATAGACGATACAACCGCGCAAATCCAAGTGGGAAATAACTTCGAGGTTTTTCCGAAAAAGAAGCCGCGAAGTGCAATTTCTTCGCCGAAGCCCGCAAGGATAAACTGTATTATCAGTAGTATTGTCTTGCCGAAAGACAGGATAGAACTCGTCCGCCCGAGTACATGGTCAACAAATTCCCCACCGAAAATCAAATTTCCCACAACAATCGTTACAATGCCGCTAAAGCATGGCACCAATGCCCATGCAGTTACGCCCGGCTTTTTCATATCCTCCGCAATCGTATTAAAACGCAATCCCGATTCGGCATTCGGTGTTTTGGAAACTGCTTCCACAATGAAGAAAAACGCAATTCCAACAAACACGGAATAACCCGCAATATTCGAGGACGGCACAATTTTCGTTGCCGTCAATAATATCATGATTGCCGCACCTATCATCGTGAGGGCAGCACTCTTTTTGTTGTTTTTCATTTTATTTCCTCTTGTATCGCTGATATCGCGCCTGTGTATACCCGTTCCAAGTGCTTTGCAATCAGCTTTTCATCGAACTCAAGCGAGTTGTTTGCAATAATGCTGGCGTAACCGTGAACGAACATCGCAAGCGTTATAAAAACCTCTTTTGTTTGGTCTAAATCCAAATTCATCCCTTTCTGCATTGCCGAGAGGACGGGCATAAGCCCCTCGGAATTTATCATTTCAAGCAAACTGTTACCCTCTGCATACCCCGATTGAAACAGAAACCGAAATAAATTCGGCTCATCCACCGCAAAGCGAATATAATTCAGCCCAATTCCAAGCATGATTTCATTTTCTTTTCCCGAAACATTCATTATATACTCCAAGTGAAACTGATCGGTTCTTTCAAAAGCCGCAAGCTTTAGCTCCTCAATCGTAGCAAAGTGATACATAACAGGATGCGTAGAGCAGTTCAGTTTATTTGAGACAGTCCTTGCATTTATGTTTTCCCAGCCCGTTTCACGAGCAACCTCAAAGGCAGCATCAATAACCATCTCTTTTGTGATTTTAGGTTTTGGCGGCATAACTTTTCCTCCTGTTTGGTAATTCTCGTTATGTAACGGCAATTACATTATATGCCGCGGCACTAATTTTGTCAATCACACCGAATGAACTTCCTCCCAATTATCATCTTTCAGAAAAACGGCATGGCGTTGGTGGAAATTATTTTGGCTGACAATCAGAACGGTACAGACATATCCAAGCAGAGAAAGGAACAGAAAAATGTATGCAGATGAACGATCAAGGCACAGTGAGGGCAGACGATATGAAAAGACCGATACCGCTTTACGATTTCAAGGCTTCTTGAGATAATCAACATTTTTATAAAAAATACATTGACATTTAAAACACTTTTAGTATAATAAATATGGATTTTGCATATAATAATCGCAAATTATATACTTAAAAAGGTGATAATATAATGAAAAGAGATATTTTAGCAAAACTGCTTGCATGGAAAAATAATGAAAAAAAGAAGCCTTTAATCATAAACGGCGTCAGACAGTGCGGTAAAACTTATATATTGAACGAATTCGGAGATACCAATTATAAAGAAAAAGCATATTTTAACTTTGAAAAAGAAGATTCTTTGTCTGCAATATTCGAGAATGATTATGATACAGACAGGATTATTTTTGAATTGGGTTTGGTGCTCGGCAAAACGATTAAGCCCGATACCACGCTTATTATCTTTGATGAAATTCAGGAGTGCAGCAGGGCAATAACATCGCTTAAATATTTTTGTGAAAACGCTCCGGAATATAATATTGTATGTGCGGGTTCATTGCTTGGTATTCATTTGAAAAAAACTTCATTTCCGGTAGGAAAAGTTGATTTGATAACAATGTACCCGATGAGCTTCTCGGAATTTGTCCGCGCGAACGGGGAAGAAATGCTTGCCGATTTTATTGACAATTACGGCAAGGGGACTAAAATTCCCGAAGCTGTGGGAAATAAGTATGCAAATCTCTTAAAACAGTATTATGTTGTAGGCGGTATGCCGGAGGTGGTTCAGACTTGGTGTGATACTCACGATATTGAAAAGGTTGAAAACATACAGCAAACAATTATTGACAGTTATGAATACGATTTTGCAAAACACGCTCCGATAAAGGAATTTCCTAAATTAACAGCTATTTGGAAATCAATACCCGAACAGCTTGCTAAGCCCAACAGTAAATTTATATTCAGTCATGTAAAAAAGGGCTGGAGGGCAAAGGATTTGGAGGACGCTCTTGAATGGCTGATTAATGCGGGTCTTGTTTATAAAGTTTGCAAAATTGAAAAACCGTTTATGCCCCTTTCGTCATATAAAGAGGATACATCTTTCAAGTTGTATTTGGCAGATGTAGGTATACTGCGTAAACTGTCAAAACTGCCGCCGCAGGTAATTGTTGATTCTTCACCCATATATACTGAGTTTAAAGGCGCGCTGACAGAAAATTTTGTGCTGAACGAATTAACCAAATCAACGGATGAAGATGCGTATTACTGGACATCCAATAATTCGGCAGAGGTTGATTTTGTGATTCAATGCGGTATAAATATTGTTCCCGTTGAAGTAAAATCAGAAAAGAATGTCAAGGCTCGTTCACTCGCGGAATACCGTAAAAAATACAAGCCTGAATATTCGGTTAAAACATCTATGAAAAATGATACTAACGGAAAAGAGATATTGAATATACCGCTATATTTGATATCTAAAATCAAAAGTTTTATGTAAATAAGAAAGCTGCTGTCAACAAAGACAGCAGCTCTTCGTTATCAAAAACGAGCGGGTGACGAAAGGCGATTCAAGTTTCAGAAAGGTCACCAAAAAAGGGTGTTTCCAAATGAAAACGCCCTTCTGAAAGTTCTCTGATTGCGTATTACGGAACGGTACAAAAAATGGAATGGCAACACTGTCCTTAACACAAAGATTTTACTTTTTCAAAAAATTATACACTTTTATTGACAAAGCAGACTTTGTTGTGTTTATTGTGAATTTTTATTTTCCTTTTTCTTCTTTTTATTCTTTGGTTCGGGCAGTTCGTCGTACATTGCTATAAATAAATCTGTTAAAAGCTCTCTATTATCAACATCGTCAACTCTAAGTAATTTCTTTCTCCCGCCTTCACTTATCGCATCGTATTCGGCATCAGGCAGCATTTTTATTGCAGCAGGAACGGGTCTTACCAAAAAACGATCGTCACAAATGTAAGCCGCAACTTTGCCGCGATAATATATTAAGTATTCGCCCATCATCATACGATATGATATTTCGTCAAGAGAAGACAACTGATCTAATAAAAAACTTAAATATTCCTTACTTGTTGGCATATGTTATTCCTCAAATTGTGATTTGTATTGCACTTATTAAAATTGTTTAATCTACATTTACACCTTTTTTGAATACTTTTATATCTATGAAATAATAGATACCAATTAAAATAATATATAAGCATATTCCTAAAGTTAATGCTGTTTTTACAATATCAACTGTAAGTGTATTACTTATATTTGAATTAAATAAAGCCATAATACTTGGATTAAATAAACCAATGATATAAATAATTAAAACTGATATTGCAACAACAAATAAGTAGTTTAAGAAACCATAA
>CANRMJ010000058.1 GCA_947631705.1 uncultured Clostridia bacterium | reverse complement strand
TTTCATAGCCCTTCGGCGTGTGTATAACGTCGAGATGCCAGTGATTAAATTTAGGATTTTCGTATTCCACCTTGATTTTCTGAATCGCCGACCAATTTTTTCCGTCTGTGCTTTCGCGGTATTCGATATCGTATTTTGAGTTCTGATTGATTGCCCAAAGCCTGTATTTGCCGTTTTCATAGAGCAATGCGGGGCTTAAAAAGTCATACTTTTTCATATCGTCGGATACAAGCATATCCTCTTTATCCGACCAGTGAACGCCGTCGGCAGTTGTTTTTCTTTTGAGTGATACGCTGTTGTTTGGGCGGTCAAAATAGCGCCACCAACATTCGAGCCTGCCGGTATCTGTGTTAAAAACAAGCTCTGTATCGGAATTATAACGGTTGCCGCGTTCATAATTTTCGGGGATAGGTTCAAGCGGATTGGTAAATCCTGAAGGAGTTTCCCAGTGTGTCAAATCATTGCTTACGGCTATATGAGGATTTTCCCAGTAATCGTTGTTATTCTCATATGGAGTGTAAGCAAGCCAATATTTGTATCCGTTCCATCCGTCTTTAAAATAGAGTACAGACGGGTGGTAATCAATATAATTTCCGTAAGAGTTCTTTATTTTTAGCTCCGAAGAGGAATTACCGCTTAGATTTCTTACCTCCAACAGACATTCTGCCGTTTTGTTGCCCGATACGGCTGTGATAATGCTGAAACCCTCTTTATTCGCAAAGACTTTTCCGCCTTTAATTGTAATGCAGTCATTGTCAGACACTGTATAATCAACTTTTTTTCCGTCGGTTTCAATATATTTGCCGCAACTGAACTCGCTGTTTTCATCAATTGCGAGATGATCCGATGCAAATTTGATGCTTTTTGTGTTCTCAATTATTTTGACATTTATCTTTTCGCTGCAATTATGAGATGAGGCGGTAATAAACGTTTCTCCTGTTTTAACGGGAACAACGGCGCCGTTTTCTATCCGCGCTATGCTTTCATCTCCGCTTGACCATTTGATTTCCTCGTTCGCGTTAAAAGGCTCTGTTTTAATTTCTATTTCTGCTTTTTCGCCGATGGGAACAGTAACGCTTTCAGGCGCTTTGATTTTGATTATCGGAATCGGAGCGGGCGATAAATCCGATAACGCGGAGGATTTAACGTAGCCGGTTTTCACTGCGGTGTCGGTATAAAAAAGAATCTTGCTCCATTCTTTGCCGCTTGAAAGTATTTCAGTTTTATCTCCTTGGCTTATTTTTTTAGAGGCGGCGGGGGAGAGCGGTTGGGGCTGAATCTTTATTCGTGTGTCGGAAACAGCCGTGCCTACTGAAGAATATCCCGTTTTTTCTCTGCTTTTTTTGAGGGCGTGTATATTTGCCGCGGATAAAATTTGCGTTGCCGCTAACAGAGTCAGAATTGCCGCAACTGCGAAAATAATTATTTTTTTAACAATTTTTGATTTGGAACCGTACATTGCCTACCTCTTAAAACCACGCGCGTGATGCCATATTGTTTATTTTCCAGACTCCGTCATCCCCCATAACAAATGAAAAATAGCAGAAACCGGAATTCGATTTTGTTTCGCTGCTGTTACTGCCGAGATAATCGGGATTTTCCGCGGTATAGCTATAATCAAAATCGAGCGTGAAATCTATTTTGATTTCATTTTTTAAATTGATTGATGTGCCGCTTAAATCGTTTCTCGGCTTTGCGTCTGTTATTTCAAAATTCGTGATATTGTAATTCTTGTTACTTGTGTAAAGATCGTCTGAAACGGCGCTTGTTACGTCGCTTAGCCTGCCGTTCACAAAACTTTCGGTCAGCGGTAACGACGAGGGGTCAAAGCTGCCGTTTATAACTCCCGTGTATATTTTGGAAACGGCGTCTTTTGCCGTTTGAGTAAGCCCGCTGAAAAAGCTTTCGGAAACAGTCTGTTCAAGATAAAGCTCGTTGCCTCCGTCTGTTGAAACGGTTATCCGTGTGTTTACGTTTTCAAAATTTTCATTCGTTGCGGCAAGCTCATAAGTTCCCGGCAAAATGTATTGCGCCGTGTATTTGCCGCAGATGTATTCCTTTCCCGTGGCGGGATCTGTTGCGGAAACAGAGGAGGGAGCAAGCTCAATGCCGTTCAGCGTTGCATTTGTTCCGTATACTCCGTAAACAGAGAAAGACGGTATGTTTTGCTCAAACGGCAACACAGCGTATTTGTCGAATTTCCAGAAACCGTCATATATTTTTTTAACGGTAAATTCGATAACGCCCGTTGACTTGTCTTCGGAAAGATAATTTGCGGTTAGATAACAAAGATCATCTTCTGTTTTATCTTTTTCAACTTCAAAATCAATAATAGGCGAATCCGTGAGGTTCATTGCGTCGGGATTACGGGTGCAGTAGTCGATAAACGCTTCTTTTTCTATAAAATTATTATTTTCTTCCGAATTTTTCGTGCAGATATCACAGTATAACTTTTGCCAATCCTGCTTGTCCAAGGCGTTAAGATAATGGGCAACAAGTTTTTCCGGACTGTGCGTTGGACTGAAGGATGGGTAAAGAGCCGCCGAAACAAAAAGAATAATCAAAACAATAAGAATTGCAAAAATTATTTTTAACGCGGCGGATCTGCGTTTATTCCTTTTCCTTTTTATCTCCTTTTGCATATTATCACGCAAAGGAGCTTCTCTGTTAAACATATCAAGATCAATATTGCTTTCCATTTATTTTTTCCTTCCGAGAGCAGTTTTAAATATCGTATGAGTTTATATGCGTGTTATTTTCATTGTCTGTTATTGTAAGCATGAAACCCGCGTAACGGAGATGCTGATGATTCAAAGAAAAGCCGTTAGGTGAATTTAAGGCTATTAGGTTCGGCTCTCCGTTGCTTAAGGCTATTAAGTTCGGCTATTCGTGCTTATAGATTTGGTACATATTAACAAAAATGTATTTATAGTTTGAATTTTTAATAATATTCTGCTATTATATATTTCTTACAAGGAGAGATCGTTGTGAAAACAGATGAATATTTTATATATCTTGTATCATGCCACTTGAACGGGGAAAATCCGAACGGTGAAAAAAGAAACGACTGGCAGCAGATATATAATCTTGCGGATAAAAACGGCGTTTCGGCAATTGCCGCTGAGGTTGTAAAAAAGCTGCCGGAGGATTGCAGACCGAAAGGAAATATTCTGGCGCTTTTTAATCAGAGCTTTGACGCCGCAATGAATAATTATAACAGAAAAATGAAATCGCTTTCTGCTTTTTTATCTGCTCTTTCGTTGGAGAATATTCCTCATCTGCTCGTTAAGGGAGCCGTTTTGAGAAATCTCTATCCCGAACCCGCTCTGCGAACAGGCGGCGATATAGACGTTATAGTTAAGCACGCCGATTATTACGATGCCGCTAAGGCTCTTAAAAGCAGAGGCTTTGAACAAAAAAATATGAAAGACAGCGAGGCAAAGTTTGAAATAAACGGCGACGCGTTTGAAATCAACACCGAACTTGAAAGCATTAATATTCAAAGCAAAATTTATTTTTCAACCCCGTTTGACGATATAAGCGAATCGGTTGGATACACTTATAAGCTAAAGCCGCTTTATCATCTTCTGTATGTTATAACACACGTTGCCCACCATCTCAAAGAGGGCGGCGCGGGGATAAGAATGATAACCGATATAGATATTCTTATCAGAAATTATCGCGATATTGATATTGATTCATTTTTGCTGCTCTGCGAAAATATCAATATAAGAAAGACTGCGGAGGCTTTAATTGCCCTGTCAAAAAAGTGGTTTTCAACTCCTGTTGCGATTAACTTTACGTTTGAGGATGAGGATACACGGCAGCTTTTAAAGAATCTAACAGGCGTTATAACCTCTGGGGGAAGAATGAATGCGGAAAGCGCGGCAAACGCGTCCGATATGTCAGTAAATAAGGAATGTAAAATAAAGAAAATGTTTTCGGCGGCGTCTTCATTTTTCGGCACAAAAAAAAGCGGTGATTTGACCGATGAAAATCAGCAGATTTCACGCGCCGAAAAGGCAATTTATGATGAGCTCGGAATAAAAACCGAAACGGAATAAATTATAATTTTAGACTGTACTATGCTTAGTAGTACAGTCTATATTTTAAACATACCACACGAAATTTACCTTGTCAATAATATTTACTCAATATTATAAAATCTTAATTTTCTCTTAATAATTTGTTTTCATATAACTTTTATAAGCAAAAAGGCAGCGAAAAAATTCGCTGCCTTTCGGAATTTATTCACTTTAAATTGCCTGAGTTTTAATATCATATTAAAAGACTTTTCCTTTTTGGAAATTCCGCTTTTTCAAAGCCGGCGTTTACGGTAAAGCAATTCTTTCGCATTCGCTATTCGGAAACATTTCCGTCCTTTAAAAACGCGTAGCGCACCTTCATAACGTCTGTGTCAACACCCTTGTATGATTCAAGGTAATCAAGCATCGGCTCTATCTCGTCAAAAACCTTAATGAGCTCTAAAGATTCTTTCTTTAAAAAATTTTCCTGAACGGAATGATCAAGCATATCAAGTAGCTTGTCGTAATAACCGTAGGCGTTGAAAACGGCAATTGCCTTGTTGTGCCTTCCAAGCTGCTTTAATGTGTAAACCTCAAAAAGCTCTTCAAACGTGCCGATTCCGCCGGGCGCGATAATAAAAGCGTCCGCATGGTCTTCCATATACGTTTTTCTTTCACTCATGGTTTCTGTGTACTTGAATTTAGTGCAATTTTCAAAAAGCAGATTGTATATCTTCATAAAGTGAGGCGCAACGCCGAGAATATATCCTCCGTTATCATATTCGCCTCTTGCGGAAGCACCCATTACTCCGCAGTTTCCTCCTCCGAAAACAAGCCCCATTTTGCGCTTTGCCATTTCACAGCCGAGCTTGTAGGTTATATCAATATATTTATCCTCTATTATATCGCTTGACGCGCCGAAAACGCATACATTCATTTAATCACCTTCAATTTATATTATTTTATGATGCAAACTTTATTATATCAGCAATATTTGTGATATTCAATAAATTTTTATCAATCACAAGCGATATATTATTAATTATACCCGCTTGAAATAGATAAAACGGAAGTATATAATATACATAATAATATGTTGCTATATTCTTGCGTTAGGAAAGGCTATGATATTATGACGGAATTTATGGATAAGGACTTTTTGCTCGATACCGAAACGGCAAAAAAACTTTTTCACGATTACTGCGAAAATTTGCCGATATGTGACTATCACTGCCATCTAAGCCCAAAAGAAATTTATGAAAACAAGGCCCCCGCGGATATATCAGAGCTCTGGCTGAAGGGCGATCATTATAAATGGCGCGCAATGCGCTCCTGCGGAGTGGGGGAGGATTATTGCACGGGCAGCAGGCCGCCGCGCGAGAAATTTGAAAAATTTGCCTACACACTTCAGTACGCGATAGGAAATCCGCTTTATCATTGGGCGCATATAGAGCTTCAGCGCTATTTCGGAATAAACACTCCGCTTTCGGCAAAAACCGCGGACGATATATACGAAAAAGCAAACAAGGCGATTGCGGACGGCGATTTTCGCCCTCAAAGCCTTATTACACGCTCAAACGTTAAGGTGCTCTGCACAACAGACGATCCGACAGATGATTTGAAATATCACGTTCTTTTAAAGAATGCTGAAAATTTTGACTGCAAGGTTCTGCCGACTTTCAGACCTGATAAGGCGCTGAATATAAGCGCGGAGGGTTTTTCTGATTATATAAGCCGTCTTGGTGACGCGGCGGATATCGAAATAAAGTCATGCGCCGATGTGATAGACGCTTTGCTGAAACGCGCCGATTATTTCGATAAAATCGGATGCCGTGTTTCCGACCATGCGTTTGACCGCGTTCCGTTTGCCGTTTCGGATGACAGAGCGGCTGAAACTGTGTTTTCAAAGGCTATGAACGGCAAACAACTTTCAAAAGAGGAAGAGGATATATATAAAACGAAAGTTTTGCTTGCTCTCGGTGAGAAATACAGCGAGCTCGGATGGGCTATGGAAATTCATATCGGGGCAATGAGAAACAACAATACGGCTATGTTCAGGACGGGCGGCGCGGATATCGGCTTTGATTCCGTCGGCGATGAAAATATCGCCTATCCGTTAAGCCGGTTTTTAGACGCGCTGAATGTTAAAGGAAAGCTCCCGAAAACAATACTTTTCAACTTAAACGGCAAGGATAATATTGTGCTTGCAACGATGCTCGGAAATTTCCAAAGTGAAGAGGCTGAGTCAAAGCTTCAGTTCGGTCCCGCTTGGTGGTTTTTGGATACGATAGACGGTATGACCGAGCAGATGAAATCTCTTGGCAATCTCGGGATTCTCGGCAAGTTTATCGGAATGGAAACAGATTCCCGTTCATTTACCTCTTACGGTCGTCACGAATATTTTCGCCGCATTATGTGCGCTCTTATCGGCAGATGGGTTGAGAGCGGGCAGTATGCAAACGACGAGGAAATTCTTAAAGAAATCGTTGAGGGTATATCATATTACAACGCAATGAAATATTTTAATTTTTAATGTTCGGAGGAATGAAAATGAATTTGAATTTAAGACCAAAGGAAGAATGTGCTTTTGACGAGATATCGCTCGGAGAAATAATGCTCCGACTTGACCCCGGCAACGGAAGGATAAAAACCTCACGCAGCTTTAAGGCTTGGGAGGGCGGCGGCGAATACAACGTTGCCCGCGGATTGCGCCGCTGTTTCGGAATGAAAACGTCTGTTGTAACGGCATTTGCCGAAAATGAAATCGGCTATCTGTTGGAGGATCTTATTCTTCAGGGCGGAGTTGATACTTCTCTTATCAAATGGGTAAAATATGACGGGATAGGCAGAACCACGAGAAACGGTATCAATTTTACCGAGCGAGGTTTCGGTATACGCGGCGCGGTGGGCGCGTCGGACAGAGGACACACCGCAATAAGCCAGCTAAAGCCCGGAGATATAGATTGGGACTATATATTCGGCAAGCTCGGCGTTCGCTGGCTGCACACGGGCGGTATTTTTGCCGCACTTTCCGAGAGCTCGGCTCGTGTTGCCATAGAGGCGGTTAAAGCGGCTAAAAAATACGGAACTGTTGTATCTTATGATCTTAATTACAGACCGTCGCTTTGGAATGATATCGGCGGGCAGGAAAAGGCTCGTGAGGTAAACAGAGAGCTTGCGAAATATGTTGATGTGATGATAGGCAACGAAGAGGATTTCACAGCCTGCCTCGGATTTGAGGTGGAGGGAAATGATGCGGAGCTGAAAGAACTGAATATAGACGGTTATATTAAAATGCTGGGCGAGGTATGCAAAGCATATCCCAACTTTAAAGTTATCGCAACCACTTTGCGCACCGTTAAAACCGCAACCGTAAACGATTGGAAAGCAATTTGCTATGCGGACGGAAAGGTTTATAATTCAATAGAATTCCCTCAGCTTGAAATATTTGACCGAGTAGGC
Organism: uncultured Clostridia bacterium; assembly: GCA_947631705.1. Taxonomy (GTDB): domain Bacteria; phylum Bacillota; class Clostridia; order Oscillospirales; family Acutalibacteraceae; genus Eubacterium_R. The sequence goes on along the minus strand of CANRMJ010000058.1, from coordinate 2,837 downwards.
GGCGGAGACAGTTTCGCGTCGGGTCTTATTTACGGGCTTATGACATATGAGGACGCTCAGAAAGCCGTTAACTACGGCGTTGTTCACGGTGCTCTTGCAATGACTACGCCAGGAGACACTTCTATGGCGTCACTTAAAGAGGTTGAGGCAAAGGTAAACGGCGGTTCGTCAAGAGTTATAAGATAAGGAGAAGAAAAATTATGGCAAATAAAATTGAAACACTCGCAAAAATTCAGGAAGTGGGCATTGTTGCCGTTGTTCGCGCGTCTTCGATTGAGCAGGCGGAAAAAATTACCGACGCTTGCATAGCGGGAGGCGTTGCGGCTATTGAGCTTACTTTCACTGTCCCTCACGCCGATAAACTGATAGAGGCAATGAGAGCAAAATATAATAACGGGGAAATTATAATAGGCGCGGGAACAGTTATGGACGCCGCCACAGCAAGAATTGCCATTCTTGCCGGTGCGGAATATGTTGTTGCACCGTATTTTGACCCGGAGACCGTAAAGTGCTGCAACCGCTACGGGATTCCGTCTATGCCCGGAATTTATACGCCGACGGAGGCGGTTGCAGCAATGGAATGCGGCGCTGATGTGCTCAAGGTGTTTCCGGGAGATATAGCCGGCCCTGCGTTCATCAAGGATATCCATGGTCCTATTCCGAATGCTGTTATGATGCCATCAGGCGGAGTTGACGTTAATAATGTTAAAGACTGGATTAAGGCGGGAGCAATTGCCTGCGGCGCGGGTTCGTCATTAATTGCAGGAGCAAAAACAGGCGATTATGATAAAATCACCGAAACAGGCAAGCTCTTTGTTCAGAGAATAAAAGAGGCAAGGGCTGAAATGTCTAAATAAACAGGAGGAGTTATAATGAAAAGGTTGTATAGAGATACGATAAACGAAAAAATTGCGGGCGTTTGCGGAGGAATCGCGAAATATCTTAATGTTGATCCCACCGTTGTAAGACTGCTTTGGGCATTTGCCGTTATTTTCGGCGGGTTTGGTATTATCGCGTATGTTATATGCGCAATTGTAATTCCCGCGGAACCCATAGGCTATAATTATACAGATTACACAAACCGGCAGGAAAACGGAACAACTTATTATACACCCGATACAGATAATCAATAAGATTAAAAATCGTCGCCCCGATATGATTTTCATATCGGGGCGACGTGCCGTTTGCAGGCAGGGAGAGATGATTATATTTTTAAACCGTCAATTGGTTTTAGTCACCTTAAAACAGCTTATTTGCGGGTGTAAGCCCTGTCTAAGCTTGCAAGGATTTTTGCGCATTTAATCATTTGCTTAATCATAAATGAAACCCTCCTTAACTGAGATTTGCCACATTATAACACTATTATTTTAAAAGTCAATACTTATTATAGAAAAAAGGCTAAAAATTGTTAATTTTAACAATTGATTATCGCTAAATTAAATAATTATAGTGATAATACTATATAATATGCACAAAAATTAACCTTTGACACAGATTAATAAATCGTCAAAGGTCATTTAAATAAATATAATGTAAAAAAGTGTAAAAAAAGCGGACCGAATAATCGGTCCGCATAAATGTTTTTGTAAATTACTGCTCAACGGGATAAACAGAAACCTTTTTCCTGTCTTTACCCATTCTCTCAAATCTTACAGTGCCGTCAATAAGAGCATAAAGCGTGTCATCGGAGCCGATACCCACGTTGTTGCCCGGATGAATATGAGTTCCTCTTTGGCGATAGAGAATATTGCCGGCAAGAACAAACTGACCGTCCGCTCTTTTGGCGCCGAGACGTTTGGATTCGGAATCACGGCCGTTTTTGGTTGAACCCATACCTTTTTTATGAGCGAAAAGCTGTAAATCTAAATTAAGCATTTATTACACCTCCGAAATAATCACATTAATATTATTTGGATAATCCTTTTGCAGCTCGCTTAAATGAAGCTTTAAGCCGTTCAGAATATCCTGCGCTTTGTAAGCGGAATCCTTTATCATAAGTTTAAGAAAACCGTTTTCTGCTGCTGCGTCCGCCTTAACACCGATTATTTCTGTAACGGTGTTCGCAGCCATAAGGCATGCGCTTGAAACGAATGCGCAGATAATGTCTTCCCCGTGCGGAGCACTCATAGAATGACCGTTCGCCTCAAACCCGATTATCTGATTTCCCGCTTTGAAAAATTTTACTTCAATCATAAATAATTAAGCGTTAATTGCCGTGATTTCAACTTTTGTATACGGCTGACGGTGACCCATCTTGCGCTTTTCGTTTTTCTTTGGCTTGTAGGTAAATACAGTGATTTTCTTTGCCTTGCCGTTTTTGATAACCTTGGCGGAAACTGTGGACTTAGCGCAATCCTTGCCCGCTTTAAAGCCATCGTCGGTGCTTACGGCAACAACATTTTCAAAGGTGATTTCCTCGTCTGCGTCTGCGCCGAGCTTTTCAACGTAGAGCACATCGCCCTCTGAAACTTTATACTGCTTACCGCCAGTTACGATAACTGCGTACATCAAGCTAACCTTCCTTTATCAAGACTCGCTACGATAGGCGAAACACATTGTGTTTTCTTGAAAGCCCATAATATGCGGCTTAAAAAATATACCATAATAAAATTGCAAAGTCAACATTTTTTAAGCATATTTTTAAAATGCGCGCAAAAAAAGGCGAAAATCCGATTAGAAAAAATGAAATTAAAGTAAAAAAGTTATTGACAGGGCAAAAATTATCTGCTATTATATTAGAGCGCTTAGGAGTGGCGCCCGATATATTCCTCAATAGCTCAGTCGGTAGAGCATGCGGCTGTTAACCGCAGGGTCGTTGGTTCGAGTCCAACTTGGGG
>CANRMJ010000057.1 GCA_947631705.1 uncultured Clostridia bacterium | reverse complement strand
AGCGCCTCACACACCTACATCCAATTTTGATTTTATGCCTTTCTTCTGTGTTTACACAAAATTTGAAATAGAGCCTTAATTTCTGCCGCAAGCTCAACGGCGGACTGCCGATTATATAGCCGGCTGCTAAAGCCTCTTTAAATTTTACATTGAAAACTTGTAAAAAATTTTTTACTATACTATAATCAAAATACTATAATCAAATGATGAATAGCAATTTGTTTTATTGAGGGATCATGAAAGAAAAAAACTATAAAAAAACGCTTTTAGCTTGTTATCTCGGATTTGTTACCCAAGCCATATCCGCCAACTTCACACCGCTTTTATTTTTAACATTCAAGGAAACATATGAAATAGGATTGGAAAAAATTGCTTTAATTCCATCAGTGTTTTATTTAACACAATTACTAATTGATTTCGCAGCCGCTAAATTTGTTGATAAAATAGGATACCGCATATGTGTTGTATCATCTCAGGTGCTGTCTGCGGCAGGACTTGTTTTAATGGCTGTTTTGCCGGAGCTGCTTTTCGCCCCGTTTTTAGGAATTTTGATTGCAGTGGTACTCTATGCAATTGGCAGCGGTCTTATTGAAGTATTGGTAAGTCCTATTGTTGAAGCCTGCCCCTTTGAAAATAAAGACGGTATGATGAGTTTGCTGCACTCTTTTTACTGTTGGGGCGCAGTCGGTGTAATTTTGGGCTCAACGCTGTTTTTCACGGTGTTTGGCATTGCAAACTGGAAGATTCTCGCGATGATTTGGGCAGCGGTGCCGTTATATAATGCGTTCAATTTTATCACCTGCCCTATTGAACGGTTATCTGAAGACGGCGAAAGTATGCGCCCCGGTCAGTTGCTTAGATTGCCGCTGTTTTGGATGTTGATACTGCTTATGATATGCTCCGGCGCATCCGAAGCGTCTATGGCGCAATGGGCGTCCGCATTCACGGAGTCGGCAATGGGTGTTTCAAAAACAATCGGTGATTTGGCGGGACCCTGTTTGTTTGCGGCGTTTATGGGGATTTCGCGTATATTTTACGGTAAAATGAGCGATAAACTTAACTTGACCAAGACAATGTCTGCGTGCGGTGTTTTATGTGTAATATGCTATCTCACGGCGGCTCTGTCCTCTTTACCGATTATCGGATTGGCAGGTTGCGCATTTTGCGGCGTTGCAGTTGGAATTATGTGGCCGGGCTCTATCAGTATTTCTTCACAAAAGTGCCCTAAAGGCGGTACCGCAATGTTTGCGTTCTTGGCTTTGGCAGGAGATTTAGGTGCAACCGTAAGTCCCGCAATTGTTGGTAATGTTTCCAATATGGTCGGCGGCAATCTTAAAATAGGATTGCTTGCCGCAACAGCATTTCCGTTAATATTGATATTCAGTTTAACTGTTCTTAACAGGAAATTTAACAGATTATCCAAATAAGAACAACAGCTTATTAAAAAGTCAATAATAAAAACGAATAACACGGAAAAGTAATTCAAATTACAATTTATCTTTATGAGCGCAATTCAAAAAGCACAGCAGGTGCAAGACCCGCTGTGCTTTTTGATATTATATAGTAAACAATTCTATTCGGAAGAATTCAGCTCCTCGTGATATTGATTTATTATTTCTTCCAAAGTTATGTTTTTTAAACTTAACGCCAAATCATCACATATTTTTGCGTATGGCTTTTTTAATACGTTATTAATGTTCCTTCCCACAGGGCAAAGAGGAGACGGCATTGAATGTATGCCTATCATTTTGTTTATTGCGTTGGGTTCTATTGCCGTATAAACTTTATATAAATCAATTTTTTCGGGCGGACAATTCAGCGTTGTTCCGCCTGTTCCGAATTTTACAGATAATATGTCCGCCTTTTTTAACGCACTTATGATACTGCGTATGGTAACGGGATTGCAGCCGGTGGATGCAGCCATCATTTCGCTTGTGAGTTTAATTTTATCACCGTATTCACTTATTAAAATAAGGCAATGAATTGCAACTGATAATTTTGTGCTTATATGCATAACGGTAACCTCCGCATTTCATAATTGTATAATACCACGAAATTTTATTTGTGTAAATATTGACACTGCTCCAATTTGATACTATACTTGAATTATGATGTAAATCTAAAAATTACACAAATAAATCTTAATTAAAAACATATGCAATCAACATTCAAAACGGAAAGATTTTGCAATAAAAAATCTCAATCACCCAAATGTGAGTTACATATTTGATAATATAAAGGTGTGTTATGAATAAAGCAATTGAATTATTCGGAAATCATATTTATAAATTAACGCAGTTCAATCCCGAAAAAACATTAAAACAGCTATCATTTGTATATACGGCGGCAGGTTTGCAGTGCAAATATTTTCCGAGCAAGCTATTATTGCCGGCACGGCAATATATGCAGTGGGCAGCAGCGGATTCGGCGATTAAGCCGTTGAGAAATCCTAAAAATTCCGCAATTGTAAGCCTTTATCTGCCGTGCGAAATTTTGCACGCAATGGGAATTTACCAGATGTTTCCTGAGGCGCTTGCGTGTTATCTTGCTGCCGCGGGCAGTGAAAAAATATTTATCGAAACAGCGGAAAATAACGGAATACCAAAAACTTTATGCTCATATCACAAAGCATTCATAGGTCTTGTTGAATCGGGAGTTCTTCCGAGCCCTAAATTTATAATTAACACGAGTCTTGCCTGTGATGTTAACCATTTATCATTCAGACGTGTTGCGGATTATTATAATGTGCCTCATTTTATGATTGATGTTCCGTCGCAATATAATCAAAACAATCTGCAATATGTTGAAAATCAACTTCATCAAATGGTTGATTTTATTGAGGAAAACAGTAATTTCAGGCTTGAAGAAAGCAGACTTGCCGAGGTTATAAACATAAGCAAAAATACAATTGAAAATTTCAGAAAGATAATGGAATTAAGAAAAGACAGATATCTTTCCGATGAAATGACCTCTCAGATGCTTTCGGTTTTTGCCACTCACATTATGCTTGGCAGTAAAGAGGCGGAAAAATACAGCGCTGATATGGTAAAACAGCTTTCCGAATGTCCTAAAGAGCGCAAAGGCGTGCGCTTGCTTTGGGTGCACACACTTCCCTATTGGCAGGACGCTCTTCGAGATTTGATTAATTTTACAGACAGATGTGAAATTGTTGCCTGCGATATGGTGTTTGACGCGCTTGATGTGAATTTAGATGAAGATGATCCTTACCGCTATATGGCAGACAGACTTTTGAGAAATACCGTTAACGGCAAAAGAGAAAACAGAATCAACGCCGTTTTAAAATATGCCGAAAAATTAAACGCGGACGGCGTGGTTTGGTATTGCCATTGGGGCTGCAAGCAAACAGCGGGCAGCTCTGCCGCCGCGAAAGAATTTTTGGAGAAAAATAATTTGCCGACGCTTGTTTTGGACGGGGACGGCTGCAATTCGCAAAATGTTAACGACGGGCAAACCGTAACAAGAACAGAAGCATTTCTTGAGTTATTGGAGAACAGAAAATGATTGGTTATAACTGTAAATATGCGCCTGTTGAAATTTTTGCGGGCTTCGGTAAAAAATACAGCCTTATAAATAATGAGGTTTCAAATTTTGATTATGCCTCAGGCAGGCTCCATCCCAATATGTGTTCGCACGCAAAGGCAATGCTTGAAGAAATACATAAGGGAAATTATAAAGAGCTTTTGTTTATGAACTGCTGTGACAGCTCACGAAGAGTTTTTGATTCCTTAAATGGTGAAGATATCAACTTTGCGTATTGCCTTGATTTGCCTTTATGTAATCAAAACTGTGCCGTTGAAAAGTTTAAAAATGATATTATAGCTTTTATAAAAGAATATGAAAAACACAGCGGTCGGGCTTTTAATAAAAAGTTATTTCTTTCGGAATTTAAGGAAAAACGGAATTTGCCTAACGATAAATTTATAGCAATCCTCGGCGCAAGAAGCAATAAAACGCTTATTGATGTTACGAACGCTTGCTTTAACGGCACAAAAGTTCTTGATTTAACCTGCGCAAACAATCGGGAAGTTTTGAAAACAGACGCAACCGAAAGCGATTCTCTTGATGATATTATGTTAAAATACGCAAAGGCATTGATTTCTCAAACGCCATGTATGCGTATGCAAAGCATTAAAGCGAGAGAGGCAATGCTTGAAAATGAAAACTGCATTGGAATAATTTACAGCACTGTTAAATTTTGCGACTATTACGACTTTGAATTTTCAAAGCTGAAAAATTTAAATAAGCCTATAATAAAAATCGAAACGGATTTCACGAATCAATCCTACGGTCAGTTGCTCACAAGAATTGAGGGCTTTGCCGAGGCTCTCAACAAAGAAGACGGCAAAAGGAATAATGTAAATATGAACGGAAAATATTTTGTTGGCATTGACAGCGGCTCAACTTCAACCGAAGTTGTTGTTATAGACAAAAATTTAAACATTGTTAAAACGGTTATGGTTCGTACGGGTGCAAACGCCGTAACGGGAGCAAAAAACGCACTTGATCAAGCCTGCATTAACAAAAAAGATATCGCCAATATTGTTGCAACAGGATATGGCAGAAAAAATATTGATTTTGCGGACTTCGATGTTACGGAAATCACCTGCCACGCAAAGGGCGCAAAGCATTTGTATAATGACGTAAAAACAATTATAGACATAGGCGGGCAAGACAGTAAGGTAATCAGCCTTGATGAAAACGGCAGGGTTATCGGATTTGTTATGAATGATAAATGCGCGGCGGGCACAGGCAGATTTCTTGAAAATATGGCAAAAGTGCTTGAACTTGATATGAGCGCCATGGCGGAAATCGGGCTGAATTATAAAAATGACTTAACCATTTCAAGTATGTGCACTGTTTTTGCAGAGAGCGAGGTTGTATCTCTCATCGCGGAAAATTATTCCGTTGCCGATATTGTTCACGGACTTAATAAAAGTGTTGCAGTAAAAACAAAAGCGCTCGCGAACGGCGCCAAATATAAAACGCCTTTGATGATGACAGGTGGCGTTGCAAAAAACAAGGGGGTTATAACAGAGCTTGAAAAACAGCTTGGCGCTGAGATTTATATACCGAACTGCCCTGAATTCTGCGGCGCGCTCGGAGCTGCTTTAATTGCGGCAAATAAATAATTGCAATAGTTTCCCGAATGCGAATGTTTAGTCTTGTCCCGCAATCATATTGGTTTTCATCACAGAATGATTGTTGAAATCATTTTGCTTTCGCGCTATATTGATATCAGAGTCAGACAATTTAAGCGGTGCGGACAATTGCAGTCCGTTTCATGCGAAAAGTTGTCTGACTTTTTTATTATTATTTCGATCGTATCGTTATGATAAATGACAACATAATATAAATTATTATTTTAAGTATTGATTTATTTTTCTTTAAGTGTTAAAATTACTACTTAATAGTGGGGCTTTAGGCTCTTATGAAATATCATAATAAAAATATCTGTACCGGAGGGGATACTTTATGACAGATAATTTTATCGGGATTGAAAACAATTATACAAACCTCTATTTTCGCCATAGAAAAAAGATTTGGCGCAGAGCAATCTGCGTTTTAATGGCGGTTACCATTGTTTTAACATCCCTGTTGATGCTTCATCCTGCCATCACTCTTGAAGGCGCTGGCGCAGGAGCCACAAAAGGGGTTGCCAGATCAGCGGATCCCAGCACAATGGATACTTATATTTCCAAATTGAACTTGGATGAAAACACAAGGTATGCCGGTCGTTTGTGGTCGGATAAAACAGTGTTTGCCTATGGCAATGACTTTGATGCGAACGGAAGAACGTTTAAAGGCAACACTTTGAATTTAACAGAGGAATTGGACGGTGTTAATAATACTGTTCCTCTTGACGCCGATTTCTTACATGTGTATAGTGCGCTCGGAAGCAGTGTTCAAATCGACGAAAAAGTTAAAAATCCTATGGATGTTGTTTTCTTGTTGGATATGTCAGGTTCTATGGCAATGGATGTTGAAAACCACGAGAGCGGCTATAAGCACACAGATATTCAAGAACGTATCAATCATTCAAGAATTAAAAAGGTTTTAGAATCTATAAACAGCAGCATCGAAATGCTGATGGAAATGAATGAAACAAATCAGGTTGCGGTTGTGGCTTACGGCGCAACTTCCTATACTCTTATGCCGCTTGGGCATTACACAAAGATAGGAGGGCAGGATTTTCTTTCCGTTTCTAATTTCACCGCCTACGGCGGAGGAGCTTACGGCGGAGCAACCGGCATTGATAATCCAAGTTCAGGCGCAGCATATACCGTATCGTCATACGGCGAACGAACAGACAAAGACGGTTCAAATAAAGGAACTGTTAATCACAGCATTAGAAACGATTATTCAAAAAACAGCAACGTAACGGGAAATCCGACTCTGATCGGCTACCATACGGATCTCCAGGCGGGAATTTACAAGGGATTCAATGAGCTTTACAATCATATGAAAGGCGTTTCAGACGTTACGTATACATACAATTCAAAGCTCACGGGAAAGGAAAGCGTTATTCCCCGCATTCCTGTTGCGTTTGTAATGACCGACGGCGCCTCAAACTTTGCCCTGAAGGAAAATAACGCAAATCAACCGATCGGAACCGAATGGTACAATCTGCCGATTGTTGAATCGATTACAACAAATTATACAGGCAATTACAAAAAATACCGCAATGAAAGCGATAACCATGGCGGTGCGGGAGTAATTTTGGATGTTCTTTTAACGGCGTCGTATATGAAATCAAAGGTGCTGAACCGTTATACAGATTTAATCAAACAAAGCAGCGTTTCCTCTGACTATAAATCAAAAACACATTTTTATATCAACAGCCTCAGCGTAGACACACCCGCAGCAAACTGGCAGGTTCCTCGTGTGTATGCCGCGCTTGATCCCAAAACATATTTTAACGCGGCTCCGCCCGATTTGCCAAATGGTGCGGTTTGGAAGCAAATTGAAGATGTTACCGATGCATATAAATATTGGCTCGATTGGCAGAGTTCAAGCTCGGGAATAAACGTTCCTTTATGGGATAATGATAAAGGTGATATACAAATCCCGTTTAACAAACTCCCCGCGGAGGGTTACGCCGGAGTAACAAATGAAGATATTACAAAAAATATTCTTTATAATGACGACTTTAAAGACTTAGGAACAGGAGATCTTCTCGGCGCTTTTAAAGATTTTATTGAAGACATAAGCCAGACAATGTTTTCACCCTTAAAAGGTTTTAACAATCTTGGCGTTAAAGACTCAATTACATATATGGACCCTATAGGCAAATATATGGAAGTTAAAGATGTTAAGAATTTACTGTTATTCGGCAAGCTATACTCAATTGTGCCCTCTTCCGTTTACGATTATCAATTTAATCATGCCTGGATGCAGAAATATGATCCTGATAACGCAAATATTGAAGCTTTTAAAGAAGGCTGGTACTACGGAGAAGATCCGCTTGACGAACGAAATGCAGGCGGTCCGGCAAAAGAAAAATCCGACAGCTACGGTTCTTATCCCGATGTTGACGGAATAAAAAGCGCGAAAGAGGCATGGAACGCCGGATGGAAATACTATTTATCTTATAGTACGGCGCAGCAATATGTTCCCACGCTGAATGATACTTCTTCACCGGAAGATGTTATTCATAAACAGCAGATGACAACTTACACCTTCTACCGTTTGGATATGACTCAAGACGAGAGAACAGAGTTGCATATAAATCCGGCATACGGAAAAACGATTAGCGGTAACGTTAAATATGATACAAGCGGAAATCAAAAGCATTTGGAAACCCCCGGTGTTTACAGCTTCAGCGATATAAGAATATGGGTTGAAGATTCGGGAGATTATAACGACGAGCTTCTTGAAAGCAGCGGCGGAATAAAAAGCGACGCCAACTTTGACGAAGCGCTTTGGATCAATTTGCCTACAAATATGATGCCCTTGCGCACGGTTACTTTAACAAATTCCGAAGACGGTTGGAAGTATGAATCCAATTTGAGCTCGGGATCGGACGGGTATAAGGCGTCTTTTCCGATGAGAGTATTTTACACGGTCGGAATTTCTGATGAACTGCTTACAACAAGCAATGAAATAAATATTGCGAGCGGCGTTAATCAGGAATATCTGAAACAAAACAAAATCACATCAAAGGCTGCGGCTCAAGCCCGCGGTTTGCAGCAAAACAGCGTGGAATTTTTCTCTAACTGGTATAATCCGACTAAGAGATACAATGAATATGTTACCACTAAAAACGATTATACATACGGAGACCCGTTTGTATCGTTTTCACCAAACCCGGATAACCGTTATTATCAGTTTGAAAAATCGTTGCCGTTATATAATGCCGCCTATCGTTGGACAGACGGAATGTGGCAGCTTGTTAAAATGCAGGAGGATTTCATTGAGGGCGATGACCGCACCTTTGACCCGATTACTTTTGACGGAAAACTGATTGCGCAGGATTTGACTTCAACCGTTCAAAACGACGGAACACAAAGCGATGTATGGAACGAACTGCACGGCAAGCAAATTTATAAGACGGAAGAAGAAAAAAGCGGAGCCGGCGGCAGCGGCTATGTTGTGCGCGAAGGAGATGTTATCCTCCTTAAAAGCAATCAGATAACCGATGCGGCTAAATCCAATCCCGATCCGTTTGATGCGCAAAAATATTTTTATATTCCAATTGACTATTTTAATTTATCTCCCGACAGAGCCGAAAGTTATTCGGGCAGCGCGGAGCAGGTTCAGCACGTTGTTGCAAGAAAGAGCAGCGAATTCGGCGTTAACGGCACGTTGTCTGACACCTCAAGCGACAGCACCCTTTGTTGGTATGACATCAGCGGCAGATATACTCAGATCTATCCTTTCCTAAATGCCGATGAAACCGGGGATAATACTCGCGGCAAGCAGTATATCGGAGTTAAGGTTGATGAAGATGGCAAATATGTAGAAAAGAATGAAAAAGGCTTGCCTACGGATAAACCTGATACCGCAATACAAAACGGCGGAAATTGGATAGTTGCAACGAAACCCGGCGGTTTGCGTGTTGGCGACCTTGCTCAGGCTGTTTCCTCAAAAACAAGTGATCCGAGCGACAAGGGCACAAAATATCCCGATGAATACATTAATGAGCGTTTCCCCGATAACGTTGATTTAGACTGGAGATATTACAACGGAAACACAACCCGCACATCAAACAACTATTTTCTGCCAACCGTCAGCAGCGACAGCAATATCGGCGATGGCAATGTAATTATAAATGTTTACCTTGGCAACAACGGCAGATTATCTGTTGATGATACAACGCTAATGGCAACAAAACAGGTAATTTTTGATGATTCTCTTAAATTTATGGAGAGTTCCGCCAAGCCGTTTAATTACCAGGTGTTTGTTGATGGATTAACAAATAACCATGACGCTGTTGTGCTTCGCTACAATAAAGCCGCGGATAGTTGGCAGAGGCAGTACCACTATATTGATTTGGAACTCAACAGTAAGATGTTTCTCCAAAACATAGACGGAACGCTTACTCAGGTATCTTTTGACGGAACGCGCGTTTCGGGAGATTCAGACAGCGGTTACACCTATTTGGAAACTAAAAACGGGCATACTGCCGGAGGAGTATACGATAACGGAGCAGACGGCGGACCTTATTATGTTTATATCGGAACAAATACGCACAGCGTGGAAGATATTAACGCGCCCGCCTCAGGATTCCGTGTTTATCATAATCGCCTTGTGCATGGCGGTTCCGTTTCACAAGAGGAAGTTGTTGTTAAATATTACGACGCCGAAGGAAACGAACTTCCGGACAGTCAAAGTGACGATTATACGGGAAAACGTGTATTTTACGCGGAAAAAGTTTGGCTTGTAACTCAGGAACAGTATGATAAAACAGAGTGGAATGATCTTACAGGCGATCTTGACGAAAGTCATAAAAATGAGCTTTACACGGATACACTCAATGAATTTGAACTGCTCACACTTGACCCGATGATAACCGACAACTCAGAAAATACCGTTGTTTCAAGTTACCTAACAAGCAGTATCTTTTGGACAAAAACGCTTTTCTTCGGATACAAAGCCGGAGCAAGTCTCACCGAAAGCGGAACAATAGAGGGTTCGCCGCTTAAACCCGAAGACCTCTATGACAAAAACGGTTCCGGCGGTGATAAAACCGTTTTCGTCGGAAGCGGCGGCAAAGACTACACTCCCGAATATCTCGCCGAGCATACGGCGGAAGTAACATTGACAAACGAATACGGTTTGTTGCTTTCAAGTATTCCGCAGGGCACCGATTATCGTTTCACCGAGAAATTAAAGGATTACGAATACGATTCGGGTTGGGCGCTCAATCATGTGGATCACAATGCCGAAGAGGGCGGCTGCACAACATATTCGCGCGACGGCTTGATTTTGGAAGCATATCAAACAGGTTCGGACGGAGAACGCGAGTATCTCTATAAAGACGGCAAGCAGCTCGGTTCGGGCAGCGTTACCGCCCTGAATGAATTTAACGATACGAATCGCACGTATTCGGTATTCGGCGAAACCTCGTCATACGAAGAGGCTGTTCACTATTTCAATGAATTTGCTCCCGTGCAGATGACTGTGAGCAAGGATATCATAAGCTCTAAGGGAAC
>CANRMJ010000056.1 GCA_947631705.1 uncultured Clostridia bacterium | reverse complement strand
TCCGCAATGCCGTTTGCGTCAATCTTGGCAAGCGACATAAGATCCTCCTGCAGTCCGATTGTTGAGAATTCATCTTGGTGACCGAGCGTTTTAAACGCGCATGCTTTGCCGCTCTTCGCAACAACATCGGCAACCGCCGAACCAAGACCTCCCATAACAGAATGATCCTCAACCGTTATAATTCTTCTTGTGTCCATTATGGCAGACATAATTGCCTCTTCGTCAATCGGCTTAATTGTGTGCATATTCAAAACACGCACCTTGATTCCGGCGTCGGAATCAGCCATCTGAGCCGCCTGCATAGCCTGATATACGCACGAACCGCACGCAATAACAGTGATATCCGTTCCCTCGTTCATAACTTTTGCCTTGCCGCATTCAAACGTGCAGCTTTCGAGATCTTTATAAATAATCTGGTCAAAGCCCCGGTTTATGCGGATATAGACCGGCCCGTCTATATCGTATGCCGCTTTAACGGCATGATATGTTTCTGCTCCGTCGCAGGGGCAAATAACGGTCATATGAGGCAAACTTCTCATACAAGCCATATCAATAAGTGAATGGTGGGTTGAACCCGCCTGTCCGAAAGAGGTGCCCGCATGGGTAGCGATGATTTTTACAGGCACGTTCTGATAGCAGATATCGGTGTGAATCTGGTCAAGAGAACGAGCCGCAGTAAATATGGCAAATGTTGACGCAAACGGGATAAGCCCGTTTTTGGCAAGTCCCGCCGCAACGCCGAACATATTCTGCTCCGCTATTCCCACGTTGAAGAAACGCTCGGGGAATTTTTCTCCGAACATACCTATTTTAGTTGATTTTGCAAGATCTGCCGTTAACGCAACAACATCGCTGTGTTCAGCGCCGAGCTCGCAAAGTGCTTTTCCGTAATACTCAGCAGTAGAAAGCTGAGTTGTTTCAGACATGGTATAAGTCATTCCGCTTGCCATAGCTTACGCCTCCTTTTCCGCGCGGGCAACACGTGCCGCGTAATATTTATCAAGACTGTTGTAGCATTTATTTGTTCTGTCTTCGTCAAGCGCTCCGTAATGCCAGTGGTAATCGTCTTCCATAAAGTCGATACCCGCGCCCTTCACGGTGTCCATAATTATTGCGTACGGCTTATCTCCGCCGTTTTTGTGATTTTCAATGGCATGCTCAATAGCCGCGTTCAGTTCTTTGAAATTTTGACCGTCAACCCGTTCAACCTCAAAACCGAATGCGTCAAACTTTTTGTCAAGCGGCTCAACCTTCATTTCATCGTCAACCTTGCCGTCTATCATACACTTGTTGTTATCAACAAGAACCACAACGTTTGAGAGTTTAAACTGAGCCGCCGTCATAGCCGCCTCCCAGTTGGAGCCCTCGTTGAGCTCTCCGTCACCCGTGATAACATAGTTCATATAATCTATGCCCTTTACTCTGCCCGCAAGAGCAAAGCCGCAGGCAAGAGAAAGTCCGTGGCCGAGAGAGCCCGTGGAACAGTCTATACCTTTTATTTTGTTGCAGTCAAGGTGCATACCGAACTGTGAGCCCGTTAGATTGAAATTATGAAGTCCCGATACATCCATAAACCCGTAATCGCATATAACCGGACCGTAACCCACCGCGGCATGACCTTTTGAAAGCACAAAGCGATCCCTGTCTTCCATAGAAGGGTTGTTTACGTCTAATTTCATAAAACGGTGATATAGAATCGTCATGGCGTCCATTGCGCTCATAGCGCCGCCAATATGACCCGAACCGCCCCAAACGGTCGTCTGCACCGTAAGACGCCTTAATTCATCAGCCTTTTTTTCAAGGCGCAGCCATTCGTCTTTATCAAACGACTTGTAATTTGCTGGCATATTGATTCCTCCTGTTAAATTATTTTATAGGTGATAAGTCAAGCTCAGGGTGATTTGCCTGAACAACTCCGAAAGCGTCCTCCGCGATATCTATTGCGAGCTTAACGTCCTCATCCGTGATCGACGCGTTTATAAAGTGGTTGTGATGAGATGCTATGAAAAGACCTCTTGAAACACATTCGGCAACCCATTCCTGATGGAGCATAAGGCTGTCGTCATTAGCTATTCTCAGATAAAACAAAGCGGGTTCTCCCGAAACAACAAGATTAAAACCATGCTCTTTTCCCGCCTTTACAAAGCCCTGCGTAAGCTCGGTGCCCACCTTGCGGAATCTGTTTGGCACATCAAGCCTTTTCATCTTTGGTATGCAGGCAAGGCACGCAGCGAAAGGCTCGGCGCTCATCCAATATGAGCCTGTGTAGGTTACTGATGACGCCGTTGATTTCATATGCTCGCCGCCGCATACGGCAGACATATTGTAGCCGTTTGCAAGAGCTTTGCAGAAACAGATAAGATCCGCTTTTATACCGTAATAATGATCGGAGCCCGCAATATCAAGCCTGAATCCCGTGCGCACATCGTCAAAGATGAGCACTATCCCCCGTTCATCGCAGAATTTGCGAACCGCCTGCCAGTATTCTTTGGTAGCACATTCATTGTCCTTGAAATTGCCGTGATCATACGGCTGCGCAATAAGACCGGCAACATCGCCTCCGCATTCATCGTATGCCTGCTGGAGCGCATCTATGTTAAACCACGGAACAATTATGTTGTTTGCAACATCCTCGGGAAGAATTCCGGGATAGTCTATTTTCTGTGCCCATGGAAAATCTCCGTGATAATATCCCTTTAAGAACATAATTTTTTTCTTTCCAGTATGCGCTCTTGCGCACATAACGGAAAAGGTGGTGGCGTCCGAGCCGTTTTTCATAAAAAACGCCCAGTCGGCGCTGGCAACAGTGTCCTTTAAAAGTTCGGCACATTCAACCATTTTGTAAGACGGAGATGTTGTGCAGTTGCCGATTTTAAGCTGAGCCATCGCCGCCGCGTCAACATCGTCATCGCAGTAGCCAAGCACGTTCGGTCCGTATGCACACATCAAATCAAGATATTTGTTCCCGTCAACGTCCCAAAAATATGTGCCCTTTGCGCGCTCGCTTAAAAGCGGCCATTTTGTTATAGGAAGAAAAAGACCTTCGCTCGGCCCTAAGTGGCCGTAAACGCCGGACGGTATTGCGTCAAGCGCCCTATTGAACCATTCTCTGCTTTTTTCATGCTTGTATTCAGGAAATTTACTCATTTGCTTTGCCTCCCATTAACCAAGATAAACGGAAACCCGATCAAGAATTCGGTTGAGATTATCTACCATAGATATCATGCCGGACATATATATATTGCCTTTGCAGAGTTCGGCAATAGTTGAAACGGTGCCTGTAAACAGCCCATATGCCAAATCTATATCGGAGAATTCCATTACCGCACGCGGATTTTCCGTTTTTTCCTTAATTGTTTTAAAGTGATGATCTCTCACCGAAATCGTGGCGTGGCAGATATCCTTGATTCCCATTAAAACACTGCCGTCAACGGTGTTTTGGGCGGTAAACATTGATATTGAGTCGGAATTCGCAAGCGCGGAAATCGCGCCCGCAATCGTGTAAAACGTAAGTATTGTGGATTCCTCAAAAAACGCCCTGTTCTTCAAATCTTCCTCACTCGGCATAAGCAGCTTTGTGAGCCTGTCGGTCAGCTTTGTAAACGGCCCCAAAAGAAACGCAAGAACCTGAGCCACTCCCTTAACAGGCATACCGGGTTTGCTTTCGTCTATCAGAGCGTTGAATTTTTCGGGCGACGCAAAATTCATCTTACAGGTACAGCCCGTTGAGCCTTCGGTCATTTTACAGCCGTCCTTAGTAAAATTAAAAGTGCAGCACGGCCCGTTTGAAACGTCAAAGCAAAGCGAAACCGGTCTTTTAAGCGTGCTTAAAACAGCCTTCGCCTCATCATCAATTTCACAAAGATTTTCAAGCGTGGCAAGCACACCGTACATATTCGCATATGCCATAGCCTTTGCTTCTTTCAATCTTATTCCTCCTTTGTTTATAATTAGTTTATATACAGTGAAATTATACCATAGCAACAAATAATCGGTCAACTCTAAAGCACAACAAAAAATAAAATTGTTTTTAGGCAAAATACACAAAAAAGGCTAAGTATTCGCTCTATTGTATATACAATTTTTAAAATAAACCTATATTTACAATAATTATAACCACCCTTTTTTATGCAATAGTAAGAAAAAGGGTGGTTATGATTATAAAACAAATCCGATTTTTTTCATTGCTTTATCAAGCGTGCGCCGAGCGATTCTTCCGGCTGTTTCCGCGCCTTTCTTTTCACATTCAACAAGATACGCTTTATCCGCAAGATAGCGATTGAATTTTTCCCTTACGGGTCTTAGTTCTTCAACAACCGCCTCGCCGACAGCCGCTTTAAAATCACCGTATCCTCTGCCGGAAAAATCAGACTCGATTTTTTCAAAGCTATATCCTGTAATTACCGAATAAATCGTCATCAGATTATTGATTCCGTCCTTGCCCTCGGCATAGCGAACGCTCATCTCACTGTCTGTAACCGCGGATTTGAATTTTTTCATTATAACATTCGGCTCATCCGTGAGCAAAACCGTGGCGCGTGGGTTCGGATCAGACTTGCTCATCTTTTTAGTCGGGTCGGCAAGACTCATAACCCTTGCGCCGATTTTAGGAATAGACGGCTCCGGCATTGTGAACACATTGCCGTAAACACTGTTAAAACGCTGCGCTATATCGCGGCAAATCTCAACGTGCTGTTTTTGATCCGCGCCCACGGGAACAACATCCGCCTGATAAAGCAGAATATCAGCCGCCATCAAACACGGATAAGTAAACAACCCTGCGTTTACATTGTCGCTGTGTTGGGCAGCCTTATCCTTAAACTGCGTCATCCGGCTGAGCTCGCCGAACTGTGTGTAACAATTTAAAAGCCATGCAAGCTGTGAATGAGCCGGCACTTGAGATTGAATAAAAACTATTCCCCTTTCGGGATCTATTCCGAGCGCAAGCAGCATGGCAAACATTTCGTGAATTTGCTGTCTTAATTTTGCGGGCTCCTGCCTAACTGTTATTGAATGTAAATCGGCAACGCCGTATATCGTGTCGTACTCATCTTGAAAAGACGGCCAGATTTTCATTGCGCCAAGATAATTTCCAAGAGTGGGAACGGAGGTTGGCTGTATAAAAGACAAGCTCCTTTTTCTTTTTTGCGTATTGTTTTCCTGCATCACTTTTCATCCTTATATTCATCAAGTATTTCGCCCATTATCCGCACTCCCTTTATAATGTCTTCATCAGACGGAGTGGAAAAATTAAGGCGTATATATCCGCAGGGAGCCGTGTCGTCTGTCATAAATGCCGTACCGGGCACCACCGCTACTCTGCGTGCTATAAGCTTGCTAACATATTCCAGCATATCAACGTTTTCGGGCAGCCGTGCCCAAATAAACAGACCTCCCTGAGGCTTAACATATTTCAGACCGCCGCAGTATCTGCTGAGCAAATCGCACATCAAATCGCGCTTTCTGCGATATATTTTTCTTATATCTTCAATATGAGCATCAACGTTGTATTCATCGAACCAGCGCGAAACTATCATCTGATTAAGAACACCCGTATGAACATCGGAAACCTGCTTTCCGATTGTAAATGCGCCCGCCATTGCGTTTGGAACAACGGCATACGCAACACGTATTCCGGGAGCGAGTATTTTTGAAAACGAACCCGCATAAATAACGATTCCGTCTTTATCCATACTTTTGATCGACGGAATGTCGGTTCCTTCCACTCTCAAATTTCCATAAGGATTATCCTCAACGATAACGAGATTGTTATCCCTTGCTATCTCATAAATTTTTTTACGTTTTTCAAAACTGAGAGTAGTGCCGCCCGGATTTTGAAAATTCGGAATTGTATAAATAAATTTTGCTTTTGGAGTGTTCATAACAGCTTTCTCAAGCGCAGAAACATTCATCCCGTCATCGTCAATCGGAACGCCTACCAGTTCGCAGCCGTGCGAACGAAAACAGTTCAGCGAGCCGATAAAAGACGGGTCTTCGCATATAACCGCGTCGCCCTCAGACGAAAGAATTCTCGTTGCGATATCCATAACCTGAGTTCCGCCGGCGGTGATTATAACCGTGTCGCTTTCTCCGCCTACGTTCTCACGCCGTTTGAGCCATTCGGCAACCTGTTTTCTAAGCGGTTCATATCCTTCGGACACTCCGTAAACAAGAGCCGAAACAGGATTTTCGTCAAGTATTTCAGCGGACAGCTTTTTTACTGCCTCGCACGGAAACGCCTCCACCGCGGGAGAACCGCCCGCGAATGCAATCATTCCCGGCTCGCTTGTTGCTTTAAGTATTTCTCTCACGGCAGACGGTTTTAAATTTCTGTATTTATTTGAAAGTTTATAACTCATTTTGATTCCCTATTTCAATATTTCTTCAACAAAGCGTCTGCACGAGCAGCCGTCGCAGCACGAAACAAAACGCCTTTTAAATTCTTCGCATTCTCCGCCGTTTTCAGCGGCGTTTATAATAGCGGCTGAGAGCTCGCTCTGTTTTTTAACAACGGCTCCGCAGGCGTATTCCTCGTAATCGAAATAAAATCCCCTGCTGCCGCAGTAATCGTCCAAATCAGGTGTGTAGAGCACAAGCGGATTTCCGAGTATCGCGTTTTCAAAAATCACCGATGAATAATCGGTAACAAGCACATCCGTTATAAAGAGAATATCGTTTATATCCCTTTCGTTGCCGAAATCAAATATTTTGCCTTTCAGACTTTCGGGAACAGCGGGCGGATTCTTAATAAAAGGGTGATACTTAAAAACAATAACCCAATCATCCCCCAAACCGTCGGCAAGTTTTTTTAAATCGATAAACTCCTTCGGATAATACGCGTCGTTAACATTATTTCCTCTGAAAGTAGGGGCAAAAAGGCACACTTTTTTATATTTCAGCAAAGGCTCTCTTTCATAAAGGCGGCTCTTTGTTTTTTCCGCATATTCCTTGTCAAAAAGCAAATCGGTTCGCGGAACGCCAACAGGCTTAACTCTGCTTTCATCTATACCGAATGCCTCGGCATATATAGAAGTCAGTTCGGGGGAAGAAACAATCGCCTCGGTATAATTTTTATGAGTCAGAGAATTTTTCACGGCGGATTTTCTGCTGTAGCCGAATTTTTTAAAAGCGCCCATTGCGTGCCAAACCTGAATAAGATGCTGCCCCTTGCGCAGCTTCAGCACATAAACACGCGGTTCAAAATCATCTATAAGAATATATTTGCTTGCCGCCATTTCGCGCGCAACTGTTTTCTCATCCGGCATATTTACGCTTGTAAACGCTGTTATTCTGTAAGGCAGGTTATTTTTTTCCATGTAATTTTTTATCGCAAGAAGATTGCCGCCGAGTTTTCCCCTTGAAGTTGTATACATTAAAATTTTATCGCTTTCAAGCGGAAGTTTTTTTGCCGCGTTGAAGTAATTAATAAATTTAATGAATCTTGCCCTTTGCAAAACAGGATAAAGCGGAGAAAACAATTTATTCATTTTTTCCTCCCGTATAATTATAGCGGTTGTCGTAAACGCCGCGCATCAATTCATCAATAATTTCGCCGTATACCTTTGTGACAGACGGAAATTTTTTATTTACATAGTCTTTTATAAACTGCTGTGTTTTTTTCGGAGAAGCGGTTATGCCCTCTTCGATTTTTTTGCACATATCGTCTGCTTTATCGGAATAAACCGCGGGCAAATCATTAAAGAAATCAATGTAAAAACCGCGTTCGTCAATATATTTATCACTATCAAAGCAAAAAATATATATCGGCAGATTTTTAAGCAGAGCTTCATATATAATCGAACTGTAATCTGTTATAACAGCGTCCGCAACAGCCATAAAATCCATACCCGTAAACAATTCGCCGACTGTCTTTTGACCCTCCGCAAAGATTTCTTCCCTGTTTGAGTCCACAACATGGTGCTTGATTATCAGATTATAAGCCGAGTAATCAACGGAAAACGAAAGCTGTTCACAGGCATTTTTGAGAGCATCTCTGTCCTCTTCCCTATCCCTGAATGTCGGCGCGTAAAGAATGTTTTTCTTTCCGTTATTAAGAAACGGATAAGCAGAATAAATTTTTTCTCTAAGTCCGGCAGCAGCGTTTTCGTCTGTCAGGTAATCCATTCTCGGAATACCGATAGGGATAAATTTTTCCTCCGGCTGACCGAATGCCTCGGAAAAAAACGGCACGCATTTATCACCGCTCGCGGCAATTAAATCATAATTTCTGTGCATTTTAAACGCTTTTGCGGTTTTTGAGGACGCGCCCCCCTCTTTATCGAGTATCGACTTTGCGAAACGCTTGAAAGCGCCGAGCGCATGCCATATCTGAATGATTTTCAAATCATTTTTGTGGTTCAGCACGCACGCCGTTATGCAGTAGCCGTCAAGTACCGCAACCTTAGATGTTGCAAGAGCGTTCATCTGGCGAAACATTTCTCCGATATAGGCGATTTTGCCGCCAAAGCCGCTCGGTATCATTTTGCAGAGTACAACCACTTTGTATTGAGGATACTCCTTTTTTATTTCCTCAATAATGCTGCGAAAATCCAAAGACGGAGTTTCACTTTGGCGCGAGATAAAAGCAATCTTGTTTTCGGTTTTTTTCAGCTTGAAAAACATATAAATAATATTCATCACAAAGCAGAAAACTTTTCCAAAGAACTCAATCACTTTTTTCACTTCCAAAAAATTTTATTCATAAAGAGGATATTTTGCGCAGATTTCGGCAACGCCGTTTTCAATATAATCTCTTTTGTTTTCAAAATCGGTTACGGCAAGATAAATAAATTCAGAAATCTTTTCAAAATCATCCTCATTTAAACCTCTTGTTGTTGCGGCGGGCGTTCCGATTCTGACACCCGAGGTGACAAACGGAGAAAGCGGCTCGTTCGGAACGGTGTTTTTATTGAGCGTTATATGTACTTCGTCGAGCCTTGTTTCAAGCTCCTTGCCGGTAACACCTGTGCCGATAAGCGAAAGAAGAACAAGATGATTATCCGTGCCTCCCGAAACAAGGTTGAGCCCTCTCTTTGTAAGACCGTTCGCAAGCGCCTGTGCATTATTGATTACTCTCTGCTGATATTCTTTGAATTCCGGCTTGAGCGCTTCTCCGAAACAAACAGCCTTGCCTGCGATAACGTGCATAAGCGGACCGCCCTGAGTGCCCGGGAATACCGCTGAATTCAGCTTTTTGATAAGATATTCGTTGTTGCAAAGAATGAGTCCGCCTCTCGGCCCTCTTAATGTTTTGTGAGTAGTGGTTGTAACAACATCGGCGTACGGCACGGGATTTTGATGAAGTCCCGCGGCAACAAGCCCAGCTATATGCGCCATATCCACCATAAACATTGCGCCGTTGGCATGAGCTATATCGGCCATTGTTTTAAAATCAATTGCGCGCGGATAGGCCGATGCACCGGCAACGATAAGCTTCGGCTTAACCTTGTTAACCTGCTTTGCGAAAGCGTTTAAATCAATGTAACCTTCATCGTTAACGCCGTAGGGAACAAAATTGAAATATTTTCCGCTGATATTTGCCGGCGAACCGTGTGTTAAATGACCGCCGTTATCAAGGCTCATTCCCATAACGGTGTCGCCGGGTTTAAGCAACGCAAGATAAACCGCTGTGTTTGCCTGCGCGCCCGAATGAGCCTGAACATTTGCAAAATTTGCTCCGAAAAGCTCGCACGCTCTTTTTATAGCGATATTTTCAACTATATCAACATATTGGCAGCCGCCGTAATAACGCTTGCTCGGAAGACCCTCGGCATATTTATTGGTGAGCACGCTTCCCATTGCCGCCATCACCTGCGGCGAAACAAGATTTTCAGATGCGATAAGCTCAATATTCTCACGCTGGCGCTTTAATTCAAGCGCCATTGCGTCCGCAACCTCTTTATCGGTTTCTGCAACCTTGCCTATTGAATCATAATAATCGGAATACATAATCTTTCTCCTTATATTAAATTTATACCTATTTATAATAACACACGAATTTGAAATATACAACACAATTTTTACACTTGAAAGAGGCGAATATATGTGATAGAATTATTGCAGATTTTTAATGGAGTGAGTTTTTATGAGCGGACATTCAAAATGGAGTACAATAAAAAGAAAAAAAGGAGCAAACGACGCCGCAAGAGCAAAGGTTTTTACCAAAATAGGCAGAGAGCTTGCGGTTGCCGTTAAAAACGGCGGTCCCGACCCGAACGTTAATTCAAGATTAAAAGACGTTATCGCAAAGGCAAAGCAAAACAATGTTCCGAATGACAATATAGAGCGAATGCTCAAAAAGGCGGCGGGAGACACAAGCTCTGCCAATTATGAGGAAATCGTTTACGAGGGCTACGGACCGAGCGGCGTTGCTGTTGTGGTTGAGGCGCTTACAGATAACAGAAACCGCACGGCGGGCGAAGTTAGGCATTATTTCGACAAGGCGGGCGGAAATATGGGAAACCCCGGCTCTGTAACATTTATGTTCAGCAGAGAGGGAGTAATTCTTGTTGATAAAGAGGATACCGATGAAGAGGCTCTGATGATGGAGGCAATCGAGGCGGGCGCAACCGATTTTATTTCAGACGATGAAGATGTGTTTGAAATAAGAACAGACGCTAACGACGTTGGCATAATTCGCGATGAGCTTGAATCAAAGGGATACAAGGTTATTTCAAGTGAACCCGCATATATTCCTTCAACATACACACGGCTTGAAAATCAAGAGGATATGATGAAGATGAACAGAATGATTGATATGTTTGAGGAAAATGACGACGTTCAGAATATTTGGCACAACTGGGAAAACGCCGATGAATACGAAGGCTGACATTAAATATTGCACAAAAACAGGAGATGCGAGACTTTTTCAAATATTGTGTAAACCTCCTGAAAGGTGTAGAATAGAAACAACTTTCAGGAGGAAATTTTTATGCC
>CANRMJ010000055.1 GCA_947631705.1 uncultured Clostridia bacterium | reverse complement strand
ACCGTTGTGCATATTGATCTGCCTAAATCTGTTACATTTGCAGGATTTTCTATACTGTCATCCCTGCTGTCGCTTGGAATAAAAGTATGCCCATTTTCATTTGCCCAAGATTCAGCAAAAGATCCATTTGGTGCAATTACATCAAATTCTAAATCTTTTAAATCTGTTAGATTTGAAACTGTATCTTCAATAATCGTACTAAAATCATCTGATAAATACAGATGCATATTCTTACTGTTCGGAAAATGCTCAACCTCTGTTAAACTTGGGGCGTACATCAGTTCAACATTGTTTAAGTATCTTTCCGGAAAATTGTTATGAAGCGTTTTATCCGGATCGTTATTCTCATATGCCCACATATACGTTTTTTCAATACTTTTCACTTTTGGAATATATATTGTTTTTAATGCAAATACATTTTCTCCGTTAACAAGTTTTTGATAAGAATCCCAAGTGTTTGAAATGCCAAAAGTCGGATAATTTATTGCATTAGGCAAATAAAGACTTTCTAAAGAAAAACAATTTCCGAAATTTCTTGATTCAAATCCATCTTTTTCGTAAATAAACTTTTCAACGCTTGGCATATATATTCTCTTTAAACTTATGCAGTCCCAAAATGTTCCGGGATATATTTCCTTTACTTTAGGTATGCTTATCGTTTCACTCCACACGTACTCAAATGCATCCATATCAGCAAAAGTACAATTTGGCAAATCAATATCCTTTATATGACAAATACTGAAACCGGCTTCTCCGACATATTCTATATTGCTTAAATCAAATTCAGTAATCAAGTCGCACCCTGCAAACGCCCCAAACTGAATTATGGTTGCAGACGGACAGTATACATCATAAAGTTGATAACACGCATAAAATGTTTCATCTAAATCTGTTACTTTTGGAAGGTAGGCTTCTTTAATAGATGTGTACCCAAAAAGACCGTCCGCACAGATTGCGTTGGGGAAATATCCCTCTTTTAAACCTGTTTTATAAAAAGCCTCACGGCCGGTGTCCTCTACTATTTCATTGAAATCAATATATTCCAATATAGGGCATTTTGAAAAGGTCCTTAAATATAGTTCCTTAACATTGGGCATAGTTTCTTTCCAAAAATGATTAACATTATAAAATGAATACTGTCCGATATAATCAACGCCGACAGCAACTATTTCACGTAATTCACTGTCTCTAAAAGCATGGTCTTTAATTTCAGTGACTGATTCAGGTAGTTCTATATATTTAATTTGATTATTATCTCTAAAAGCTTCTTTGCCAACCGCAACAAGCTTAATATCATTTATTTCATTTGGAACAATTATATTTGTATGTGTACCGTTATATCCGGTTAGTTCGCCTTTTGATGAAACAGTAAAGTTTTCTTCACTTTCATTATAAATTATTCTGTATTCCTCTCTGGAAAATCTGCTTGGCAGCTTGTCATCGGAGTACGCAATAGCAATTATTTCAGCTTCTTCTGTTATTTCAATAGGCTCTGTATATGTGAAACAGTATTCGTCATTTGGAACAGAATTGTTAAAGGTGTATTTTATAACCGCATTCGGATCGTCACAGGATAATTCTAAAATCAGAGTATCATCATAATAATCTCCGCCGGAGTAACTGAATTTAACATCAGGTGTTCGCTCGCCTTCAATTATGCCAACAAAGTTAATTATGCCTGCACCGCACCAAATATTTCTGGCACTTTGCTGCACATCAGCCGCTCCTTTTGATAATGATTGCTTTACTTCATCAGGTGTTTTATTTAAATCTTGACACAAGACGATTGCTGCCGCGGCGCTTACAAAAGGTGTCGAACCGGATGTACCGTTAAAATTACTTTTATATCCGCCTCCAAGCGTGGCAACATATACATCAACGCCGGGAGCTGCGAGGTTTATTTCCTCTCCTATATTTGAAAAACTGGCTCGTTGGTCATAGGGCGAACTTGCCGAAACAGTGATGCACTCATCCAAACAAGCAGGATATGTTTTATATGCACCCTTTGCATCGTTTCCGGCAGCGGCAATAAGAGTTATATTAGATTTATATAATTGGGACATCAATTCTTCATAAATTGGTTTATCAGCTAAGGAACTTTCAAAACCAAAACTCATATTAATAACATTTGGTTTATCATTTTCATTAACGATATATTCCACTAAGCAGCACAATTCTGATAATGTAAAATTACCATTAGAATTGAGCAGCTTATATGGCTTGATTTTGACATTATCGGGAGTGGACATAGCAATTATGCTTGCAACACTTGTACCGTGACCGTAATCATCCATACAATCATTTTCTTTGCCCGAACTGCTGAAATTCAAATCGGTATCTGTTATTCTTCCATCAAACACCTCATGTGTATAATCAACACCTGTATCAATTACACCGACTGTGACCTCATCAAGTTTTTTACCTTTCAATAACTCGATCGCTTTAGGAGCTTCCACTTTTTCATATGCCCACATATCGGTCTTTTCTCTTTCAGTAGTTGAACTATCTACTATTTGCAATGTTTGAGATGATGTAATATCAGATGATATTATTGGATCATAGCTTACAGTATATCCCGAAGATTCAAACTCATTATATGCGTTTTGTGTATCCTGATAATTTTCATACTGCAAAAATTTATATCCAAGTCCCGTAACGGTTTCTACTGCGCCGTATGTTTCAACGTTTTTTGCGGATTTAACAATAAGCCTGTTAGTGCTTTCTTGCGTCGGCTTTTCAGGAGCCTCATCTTCAACAAAAGCGTTTTCATCAATGTCAGGACTAATATCACAGATTTTAGCTTCTGTAATTTCTGTTTCATCTTCATCATATCTCTCGCTGAGCGCCGCAACCTTTTCACCGATAACGATAGCGTTGTTCTGCTCAATTTCCTTTGCTATTACAGGAAAACTGATACTTAATGTTGACAAGGCTATTATCGTTGATAATAACAGGCTTATTGCTTTTTTCATAAAATCACCTAATATCCTTTATATTTATCCTATCGGGGATGAACCCGATAGGATGTGTGCATATATGTGTGTTTTAATTAACAGATTCAGCTATTCTGTACGGTGTATTATAGTAATTTACCGAGTATTTAGTCACAGAGGAAGAATTTTTATTTATCAAGGAGTTTATATAAGATGTACTATATTTTTGCTCCACTGTATTATCAATTCTTCCTAACTTCCTATCCCAGTAATCTCCAACACTGGAATTTGTATTAGTACCCAATTTAGCACCAAAATTATTTAATATTCGTGAAATTTCACCAATAGAACTTGCAGTTGCCATATTCTCATTTGACATAAACAGTTTATTCATGCCTAGTGCAGGTAAAATATTATTATTGATTGCGGTTTGTCTTACATTAAATCCGGTCTTTGATGTGTTGTTAATTGGATCATTGTCGCAGAAATTAAATAAATTCGTTCCATTTACTTCTCCAACGTTTTCTTTGACTGTAAGTGGGTCGCTTACATTGATATATCTTCCCCAAGTAGGTGAATAATACCTGTTTTGGAAATAATACAAACCTGTCTCATAATCGTAAAGATATCCTTTATAAGCTCTTTCTACTCCCGCAAATTGACCGGTGAAAAGCAATGAAAAAACTAAACCGATTATTATTTGTTTAATTAACTCAGAAGAACTGCTAGCCGCACTATTATACACTTTTTGAACGAGATTGCCATAAACATGAGGAGTAACATTCCCAAATGCATCATATGTAAACGAAACTACTACTTCCTCATCGCCATTATATATGTATCTAATGTTACCCATCCCGTCTTTTGCAAATGCATATGTATTGCTATTTGCTAACTCAATAACACTATTTGTATTACGGCTTGAATATTCTTTATCTGTATAGTCATAAGTAAATGTTAAACCGAGTAACTCATCACCATCATAAATTAGTTTAACAACTCTATCTACGACCAATTTAAAGTCATTTTCAGCATCGTAAATTCTAAATCTGTAACCAGCAAGTGTATCTCCTTCCCAAATATATTCTGTTGTATTTACAGGTTGGGTTAAAGATTCACTTTTATCATAATGGGCTTTATAGGTTCTTCTGCCGTCACCATCATATTTATACTCATAATAATCTGAGTAATTATAAAAAGCAGTAAGCAAATTACCATTCCATACCATATTACCATCAACACCGCCGTTTAAAGCTGTTCCACGATAATAAGTTGGATTACCGGCTTTGTCATAAGGAATAGAATATCCGTCATATGAAGAAATATAATCTTTCAAACCATTTGATTTATATATGTAGTTAACAGTTTTGCCACTTGAATTGAACTTTATAGTTTTATCAGTTATATCAAATGAAAAGCCATCACCAGTTAAACTAGAAGATCTGGAATTATCATATGTTGTTTTCTTTATAAGATTACCGCCTAAATCATATGTATAGGTTATCGCCACATAATCTTCTAAATTTACTTCTAAAACTATTTGACCAGCCTCATCATACTCATAATGATTAATTAAATCGCCATTTTCAGTCTGATAGCTGTTTGGTACCCTAGGACCACGTGTGATTTTCCCCACTGTAGTTTTCAAATATATATCGGTTATTTGACCAGAATCATTATATTCATATGTATATTCTTGTGCCAATCTTTCATTTTTTAATAAAGAATCTACTCTACTGGAAATAGAAAAACTACTGTGTTCGACTAAATTTGTTGCCTTATTTGTACCAGGAATAGTTTTATAGCTGTCAATTGAGTTAGAAATATCATATTTTAATGAACTAGAGAATTCAGACTGTTTTTTTCTGCCTAAAGAGTCTCTTGTGTACTCTGTACTTGCAGATGAAATAAGTGAAACATAACTATTTTTTGTTTTTAAACTATCACCGCTTCCAGAATTTGAAGATGTTATAGATACGGTTGAACCAAAAAGTTTATTTGTTTTACCATTATTTGAATAAATTACGGAATCATCTTTAGTAATCGTATATCCTGTATCTGAATAGGTTGTTACAGTATTATTTACATTATCGGTGAAACTTGTAACCTTACCATTAGAATCATATGTATAGGAATATACATAATGAAGATTTGCATCGCCAGTTAGTCCGTTATCATAAATAATACTAGTAATACAATCTCCGTCATATTCATATGTAATGGTAGATCCATTGCCATAAGTAATAAGATCAACATTGTCTTTTGTGTACCCATATGAAATGGAATATTCAGGGACTGGAGTTATATCGGAATCATCTGTTTTTTCATCTTCACCATATATTGAGATGTTAGTAAGATAACCATTTTCATCATATGTGTATTTATAAATACAATCATTATGGGTAATGCATTCGATCCTATTATCATCATTATATTTGTATGTAGTTTCTCTGTTGATTTGTGTTCCGTCAATTTGTGTAAGAGCTTGTTTAACGGCTGTTAATGCACCGATTCCATTATACGAAAACTGAACATTTTTTGAGGAATCAGAATTAATGCCTTTTGACTGTAGTAATCCATTACCGTGATCATAATTGTAATAGGTGATACTGCCCTGATTATTTACAGATGATAAATAATCGCTTGAATCATATGTATAATATGTTCCGATCTCAGAATTATATCCAGTTTTTGTTTCTGAAGAAAGAGTTCCGTTACTGTTATAATTCAGTGTATATTCGCTGGTAAGACTTCCGTCAGAAACATCTACCGTGTTTTCTGGAGTAGCAGGATATAAAGCCACAGAATCAAAATAGCAATCCTCAAGCATATAATCAAAATTCAATGATATGGTTAATTCTGTAATATCTTCAGGAATTGTGATAATTGTTTTATTCCTTTGCCAGCCAATGCGATTTGGATTGCCTTTTGTTTGATAAACAAATGTATGATCAAAATCTATAGAGCCTAAAATAATATTCTCTCCAAGAGAATTTTTGTAGTAAACACTTGCTTTAAAGGTTCTGGTATCATTTGGTGGTAAACAAGCTGTGGTTAAAACAGCATCTGCACTAAACAAAAATGTGTCGTCTTTTGAAAAGGGCTTTTCAATGGTTTGTTCAACATAACATTCGTCCTCTTCAGAAGATACATATAATGCAGTGGTTATTTCTTCACCTTGTTTTAATGGTGAGTCATCGTCCACATAAATATCACCGGTATTACTAGTTTTCCAACCTTTCAAGTCTTCATCAAATTCACCGTTAGTAACATAATTGTTTTCAATGTCTTCATATATCAGACTAGATAAGTTATTATCATAATAATCTAAATAATAAACCGTTCCGTCATAATCATCTGATTTTATTAAATTGCCCTGATTATTGTACTGAACTGTTTTGGTAATCCCTTTAGTTATATTGTTAAAGGTTCTTTCATATACAGAGTTTGTTGAATTATCTATATCCACCGATTCGGTGATTATACCTCTTTTTTTAACCTCATAATTTGATAAAGCATGATGCGTATCATCATTGTATTTGTAAGTGAATGAAATACTGTTAACTTCGTTACCATCAGCATCATTTGTGGAAACATTTTCGAGTTTACCATTTTCATTATAGCTGTAATTAACGGTATATCCATCTGCATAAGTAACCTTACTCATCTTATCATCAGTATATTCAAAACTTATCTGAATATTTTGATCGTTGATTTTCGAATTAGCAGTAATATTCTCTCCGCTCTCTTCGTCTTCATCAGTATACAATACATCTATGGATGATAATTTGTTGTCGGTGTAATTATATCGATATACTTTACCTACGCAATCCGTTACTTTATATATGTTATCTTCAATTGAATTGCTCAGGCTTGTATATGATATTGATATTGAATTTGAGGGATATTTAATAGAGGTTATTTTTGTCAAATAGCCAAGTTTGCTGCCTGTATTTGAATGAATTCCAAATGAATAATTATAAGAATCATCGGTTATTTTAATCTTGTTATACTGAGTATGTTCAAATTCACCATTGTTTGCAGATAAAACGAGTTCGTATTTTTCACCTGAACTACTGATACCATAATATTTTTCAGTTTCAGAAGAACTTTCACTTAAAACGAAATATACGTTTTCGCCATTACAGTTTTTCCATTGATATTCCCCATTTATATACTCAATTGTACTGTAATAGTTGGTTCTTGTTTGAATACCATCAGTTTCGTTGCTATCAAATAAATTTGGATTATATATTGTTTGAATACTCGCCTGCTGTCTCTCGTTAAATATGCTTATCTCATCTCTAACGATAACTGGCGAGCAATTGTAATCGTTAATATATACGGTTCCCGCTCTGCCGAGATCTATACTTTCAGAATCAAATTTAGAGTCAACATCAGCAAGTTCTCTGTAATACACCGACAAAGTTGCCCCTTGATTTAACGTTACATTCGTTTTCTTATCACTATAACTCAATGCTATACCTGTATTTGAAAAAGTTCCCAAAGAACAGTTTTGGCAATAAGTTGTTAAATCAACCGCATAGTTAACGGGAACATTATTTTCATCAACAATTTTCTCAAAGTCGACACTATCAAATAAATAGGATTTATCTACTGCGATTTGTTTGACAACTTTACCGTTTTCACTTAATTCAGGATATGTTTTAATCTTATACGCATAAATTGTAGGATAATTTAAGTTGCTGCTACCTAACTGAATATTTAGTTTTGCAGAACTTATGTATATTGATGAATTTTCTGCAAGTTTTGGTCTTACCAATACATAGTTTGTATTATAACTAGTACCTGTAATTGATAAATCCTCTGAAAATTTTGACTCTTTTGCTGAATAACCTATCAATTCAACATTTTCATTGCTATAGTAATCATTTAAGGCAGAAGAATCATTAGAGGAAACAGCAACCGCCTCGTTTGAGATATATTCCACTGCATCTTCCGGGGTGTTTATATCAACAGATGGTTCCTCTATATCTTCCCATGTTCCATTAACCTTTTCATGAATAGGAACAAGAGCAGTAACCTGATAATATCCACCGTCGGATGTTATGTATGTTTTTGAATTTTCTGTGCGTTTACTTTCAATTTCATATTCAATTTCAATGTTTTCCTCTTCGGAACATGATATTTTAGTAATTTCTTCTTTTGCATATGCACCAACTGGAATCATGGTTAGCATCATTACAACAGATAAGAAAACACATAAAAATCTTTTCAACATTCGATTCATAAATTTAATTCTCCTTTAATTTATATTTTCGCACTAGATAGCATAATAATAGCATATTAATAAGCATTAATGTTGTAAAATGCAAAAACGCTATCATTTTGATACAAAAAAACATCACCTTAAGCTAAGGTGATGCAGAATTTGATTCTATTTTTTATTAAACAATACATTAAAATGGAATTCATCATTTGATTCATCAAAATGCCAATGGCATATTCCGTTATATTTATTTACGGTTTTTTCTATACTTTTGATGCCATAACCATGATATAAAGAATCGGATTTTGTTGTTATCAGCTTTTCTCCGTCTGCTTTCGGCTTTTTAAGACAAGTGTTTATTACTGCTGCCACAACAAAGTTTTTTTCTTTTTTAGTAGAAAGCCTTATTGTTGGATTATCAAGCCCTTCTACCGCCTCAACTGCATTATCAAGTATATTAGACAGCATGGAAACCAAATCTTTATCTTCAATAAAATCTAAATTTGACGATCTTATATCAACAATAAAATTTATTGATTTTGCAGCACATATATGATCATATCTGTCTAAAATAAGATCAAACATTTTATTCTTAGTTTTGCCGATATATTTATGTTCGACTAACTCAGGCTGAATTTCTGCAATGTAATTCTTTATTTCTGTTATATCTTCCATTGAATTTATTGTAGCAAGATGGTGCTTAATATCGTGAACAAGTATTCGCTGTTCATCATTCTTTTTTTCAAGAATTTCATAAAAGCCCTGATTCATTTTGTTACGCTGATTTTCTGATTGCAGGCTTATTATTTCATTTTCCTGCTTTTGAAAATTCTTATTTATGATAAAAATAATACAACAGAATAACAGTGAAACCACGCTTAAAATAACGCATATTAAATTTATGTTTCTTGATAAATTATAAGTTGCGGATATATACAGAAATGTGGAAAGCAACGCAGTGGTTATTATAGGATATATGAACAATACCAAATTTCTTTTAATATCATTTGTGGCATTATTTTTCCTGTACGAAAACGCTGTTGAAATAATTTTACAGACTATGAAATATAAAATCTTGCAAATAATTCCAAGAATTACAAGTGCTGTCAGGCTGTTTTTATAAGCGTCAATAGGTATATGCAATAACAATGATGCGCCCGATTCAACAATAAGCTCGGTAATAAACATAATAGCAAGCAGAATTGATGAATGAAATATTCCGCTTTTAATGGATATATTAAATGATATTTTGCAATACAGGAGATTTATCAATATAAATGCAATGTCGTTTATTATAAAATTGTTGTTGAAAATAAGGTTAACAAAAAATCCGACGGCATATAACCCGATTGAAATTAGTATTGAAATTACCGGCTTGTATTTTATTTCATAATTTTCTGAAAAATAAATATATGCAATAACTGCCCCAAACACATATACAAAAAAGAAAAATATTTGTTCTGTCATATCAGTCCTCCAACAGCATCATAAATTTTTTCTTAAATTCAGCTCTTTTACGATAGGAAATGGGAATATTGTATTTATCATCAAGAATAATGTGGTCTTTGCAGAAATAAGTAATGTAATTTGCATTTACAATAAAGCTGTTATGCGGTGATTCAAAATAAGATTTGTTTAATTTTTCTCTCCATGTTTTAATACCGTTATTTGAATGATACACTTTATTTTTTGTTACTATTTTTGTTTTTCTGTTTTCAATTTCCACCATAATAATATCATTCATTTTTACAATTTCAATACCGTTTTTGGAATTCTTTAAATGTATTTGAACTTCTGTTTGATCCAGCTTTTCAATGGCTTTTTCCAAGCCTCTATAAAATCTTTTACTGTCAATCGGTTTATCAAAAAAACGTGTAATTCCTAAATCCAAAGCATCATCTAAATAGTGATTATATGCCGTGATATATATTAATATCAAATTAGGATTGGATTTTTGAAGCTTCTTGCCGAGTTCGATTCCGTTTATATTGGGCATTTCAATGTCCAAAAAAACAATATCAAAATTAATATTGGAATTCAGAAGATCTGTACCATTATTATATTTAGACAGATCAAGCGATAGTCCGTGCTCACTGAAATATTGTTTTAGATGACGCTCAACATCGTTTACATATTTGATATCATCATCACATATTGCTATTCTCACGTTATCACCACCATAAAAAATGCAGTAAACTTATTACAAGTTTACTGCATTATCACATAGTTTGTCAAATACGAAAATCTAACTGTTTTTATTTGAGCAATATCTAACTATATGTTGAATAAGCATTTTGTCTTCCTCAGAACAAATCATTAATCCATCAATTATATTGTCATCGGGTTTTTCTCTTATGTATCCATTCATAAAAAAATCAAATGTTATATGAAGTGCAACAGTGATTTTAGCTAATAAATCAAGGCTTAAATGCTTTTTCCCTGTTTCAATATTAGAAATATATTTTGTAGAAACACCGATCATTTCTGCAAGTTCCGATTGTTTAATACCTAATTCTCTCCTTCTTTCTCCAATACGAAATCCCAATAAATTATAATCAATCTCTTTTTCAATTTTTTTAATCTCCATTTAATCACCCAATAGCATTTTACCATTGATAAAAAGCAATATGAACACGCCATAAGTAATAGTATATAGCTAATAGATATAGTTAGTATACAATTTATAATACTATATTATGTATAGTCAGAATTTTGTGCTTTTTTGATTCAAAATTAATAATGTTTTGTTTTATTTGTTGAGTTTATAAAATGGATATGCTATTATGCACTTGCACTAGAAAAATTTTTATAAATATATTGAAAGGAGAATATAAATGAAATTGAGTAAGTTTTCAAAATCTTTATTAAAGAAAGCAGTTGAATCATCACTCAAAAGGGATGCTAATACTACTACTTGTTCTACAATTTATCAACCAGTTGCACCTGTAGCTCTCAAAAAATTCAGCAAGATAAATGATAAATAATCTATCGAAATATCTTACTGAAAAACTACTTTCAAAAGGCAGTATTTCGGAGAACGAACATGAGTTGTGTGTATACGGTTTCTTTATGTTGCTGTCACAGCTCATGTTTTTTATCTTTACAAGTATTCTTGGCTTAATACTTGGCTGCTTTATTGAAAGCATCATCTTTTATATTGCATTTCAGTTCATAAGAAGATATGCA
>CANRMJ010000054.1 GCA_947631705.1 uncultured Clostridia bacterium | reverse complement strand
ATTTTCAAATTACTAAAATTCAATATCCCTTTTGTCAGTCAATCTTAATTTTCTATTGACTTTTCATAGCTGGTCTCCACACAATTACATCATTATTTTTATTAACCTTCTAATTGCACTATCATTATGATAGTGCTTTTTTTGGTGATATATATGATGAAAAGAATAAGCAAAAGAATAACAAATTATTTAATAAAAACCGGTATAATACCTTCAACAGAACGAAGTGTATATGATTATTGTGTAGAAATGACTATAGTAATGGGAATAAGCTATTTGGTTTTCTTTATCCTGTCGTTTTTATTTAAAGAAGTGTCAACTTCTCTTGTGTTTTTGATATCTTTTTCCATTTTTAGAAAAACATTAGGAGGATATCATGCTAACAACTATTACATTTGTTCAATAATGACATTGTTAACATATTTGTTTTTCATATTTATACTAAAGTGTTTCCCAAGTATATTTAATTATTCTTTTTTTATAATTATTATCAGCTGTATACTCATCATTGTTTTGTCACCCAAACAACATAAAAACAAACCTTTCACATCTAAGCAATTAATTCTTTTCAAAATAATTAGTAAACTAACAGCGTTTGCTGTGTTGACATTTACAATAATAACTAAGATATACGCAGAAAGTATTGTTAATACAAAACTCTTTTTTTCAATGAGTTATGGCATTGGTCTTTCAGTTTTTGCACTAATAATTAGTTATATAGAAAGGAGAAAAAACGATGAAGAAATTGTCAGTATTTCTTAACAAGTTTGGTGGTTTGTTTGCTGCACTTGCATTATTTGTAGGTATTTCTATTTCAAATTCAGCTTGTGCAATAATATGGCATCAACCTAAAGAACCTGAATCGATGAAAAAATACAAGTTATTATAAAGCCCCAATTAACAAAAAGGTGATTAATTTAATCACCTTTTTTTATTATGTCTGAAATTTGAAAACCATATTTTTCACATATTTTTATTAGGGTATCACAATCTAGAAATCTTTTTTTTGCAAGATAAGAAGAAATATCTGAATAATCAAAATTGTTCTCTGTACAAAAAGATTCCAAATTGTATTCTTGTTGTTTTATAAGTAACTTTATAAAATCTGTAATTGAATCTCTATAATGATTGATGATTCGTTTAGATGTGTGATAAGTTAGTTTGTCATCATTATCAAGTAGGTTTTTTTTGAGTTCACCTAAAGATAACGAATTCGAAAGACTACTATCAATCAAATCTTTAAGATCGGTGATAGAGTATTTATCGTTTATTAAAACATCCGGACTAATGTTATACAACTTTGATAACAGAATCATCATTTCGCAAGGAATCTTTTGTCCGCTTTTTTCAAAAGATTGATACTTATATACAGACATGTTTAATAGTTTCGAAATATCAGATGCATTAATATTATAGTGTTCCCTTAATAGTAAAAGTTTAGCTCCGATAATTTTAGTTCACCTCGCCTCAATATTATATAATATAATTGTATATTAACGCTATAATGACAATTTGTCAATATTTGGCGTTCACGCAATTAAAATGTTACCTAAAATAAACTATACTACAAATAATAGAGTTAGTGAGGTGACAAAATGGAATTTGAGCACTTTAAAAAGACACTCAAGAAATTCAGAAGTGATAAAAACTATTCTCAAGAAAAACTTGCTGAAATTTTAGAAGTAGACCCTACGACTATTAGTCATTTGGAAAATGGTAATAGAGCTCCTAGCGTGGAATTCCTTATTGCGTTTTCAAATTATTCCCATATATCTATAGATTCTATGTTAATGGAGTATACAGAACAAGGGTTAAAAAACGAGCTTAATAAACAAAATCTAAAAATGTCAAAATTGAGTCCCCAAGACAGAGTCCTTGTTATAAATGTAATGGAACAACTGATAGATAGGCTACTTAAGGATAACAAATAAAACCAATTTAATTTTAAAACCAGTTTATTTGTTAATTATTAATTCAAATCTGTAAATATAAGAAGAAAAATAACAATCTCGTAGTTTTAATCAACGAAAAGGAAGTTTTTTCTTCACCGGAATAAAGCAAAACTATTCTGTTCTTTATGAATAGTTTTGTTTTATTTTTTTTGCATTTTTTTGGTGCAAAACATATGGAATGAATGTATAGCTAAATATCCCTAATCTCCGAATTTTGAAAAAACAAAATTCACAAAGGAGATTAAGGATGAAATACGAATACAAAACCGCAACAGGAATGATTGTTGTTGAGGTTACAGATGATTGGTGTGAGGTGCTAAAAGAACTTGACCGAGAGGAGCAAAACAATGAACATAAAGAAACTAGGCGTCATTCAACACTTAATAATGACATTGAAGATTACAAATGGCTTGCGGTTGATGATCAAAATATTGAAGCTTTGCTCGGTAAAAAAGAAATAAGCAATTCCGAAAGATTACATTCTGCTTTCAAATATTTATCGGATTCTCAAAAAGCTTTACTTAAAGACCTCTATGTTAACGGCTTGACTGAGGCACAAATTGCTCAAAAAGAAGGCGTTACTCAACAGGCAATTTCGTGTCGCTTAAGAAAAATTTTCAAAAAAATAAAAAAATATTTCTAAAAGGGGCTTGTATTTTCCGTTTTTCGTGGCTTCAAGTGAAGGGGTTGTTTTCCAGACCGCTTCACGAACCTTGAAAAGTGAATACCCATTCGTCAGTAACATCAATTCCAATGTTCTCTGAAAAAGGACAAGCTACTTTATGTGCCACGCCAAGACCTCTCTTTGAGAGCGAGCGATAAAGACACATATAAGTATAAGCCCGCAGCTTATATGGCGATGACAGTTGGAAGGATAATGGTACTCCCGTAAGGACAATGAATGATGACGATTTATTCCATACGGCTCGGAGAGAACCTCGGAGGGGTGAGATTCCCGTGGAGCAGATTAGCACTCTGCCTGCTGACGACTTCCCAAGTGATATTCACTTGCACAAGGGGTGTCGAGGACAAATGTTGTGCGTATCCGTTTGTTAGTTTCATTTTAGAAATAGTCTGAGATTAACAGACGATATTACATAGCACTCATTTGTTCCGAATGGGTATTTACACTTCAAATAATACCGGAGGTGTAAAATGAAAAATCAGAATTTAATTAAGAGAGGCAGTATTTTTTACTATGATTTAGGAGCAACAGACGGCTCGGTACAAAGCGGAACAAGACCGGTAATGATTGTACAAAACGATAAAGGAAACTTTTACAGTCCTACTTTAATTGTTGTGCCGATAACAAGCGTTCCTAAAAAGTTTTATATGCCTACCCATGTGTTTATCGGAACACAGTTCGGTTTGACAGAAGATTCAATGTTACTTGCCGAACAATTAACAACAATAAGCAAGGACAGCTTGCGAGAGTTTATAGGAGTGGCTACAAAGGACTTTATGAGGCAGGTTGACCGTGCGTTAGCGATAAGCATAGGGTTAACCCGAAAAAGCCGTAAAAAGACCTTTGAGGCGTGTCTATGCCCTACTTGCTTAAACAACTTCTTTGAAACTCACAACTATATCATCCGAAGGATAGATAAATTTCAAACAGAAAAAGACACTTGTACTTACTGTCAGCAGCGTCTTGGATATGATTACCGAATTATAGATAGGAAAGAGAGGAAAGACAATGACAGCAACAGTTGAAAAACAGGTATACTCAGTAAGCGATATTATGGTTTTGCTGGGTATCGGAAGAACAAAAGCCTATGAATTGGTAAATTCAAATTGTTTCAGAACCTTAAAGGTAGGCGGACAAATTATTGTCCCTAAAAAAAGCTTTGATTTATGGCTGAATGGAGCGGATGATGAAACTCCTTCTGTCGAATATGCGAATTAGGAAATCGCATAATTAACAAATTTGCGACAATCCCTTATCATTACATCAAAATGATAAGGGAGGTTGCTTATGAACAAAAAAAGCATGAAAGTCAAGGAAATGGCAGATATGCTGGGACTCAAAAAAACGGATTCATATTATCTGCTGCACAAAGGTTGGTTTGAGGTTGTTACCATTCAAGGCAAAATGCGAATAATGGTTGATAGCTTTGAAAAATGGTACAACAGTCAGACGGCTTACAAAAAGGTAAACGGACCACCGCCTGCTAATATCGAATATTACACACTAAAAGATATTAGTGAGATAACAGGAAAGTCGGTTGGTCGCATTTGGGAAAGAGTCAATAAAGGACAAATTTCCGCAGTACATACGCAAAAGGGATACCGAGTTAAAAAAGAAGATTTTGAAAAATGGTATGCCGAATACAAGGAAACTTGGATGTATAAATGTTATGGATAAGGAGTCAGCCTATGAAAACAATGTACACGGTTCCTGAAATAATGAGTATTTTGGGAGTATCAAAAAATGCGGTATATACGCTTATCAGAAACAATAGTTTTAAGACTTATAGAACCGCAAGAGGATATTTGATTCCAATATCCAGCTTTGAAAACTGGTTATATGAAGGGAAGGTGCAATAATGGCTTCAATAGTAACCCGAAAGAATAAGTATTCCGTTGTTTATTCCTACACCGATGAATCCGGTGCAAAAAAGCAGAAATGGGAAACCTATGATAAACTTTCGGATGCGAAAAAAAGAAAAACCGAGATTGAGTATCAGCAGAACAATAACACTTTTGTAATTCCGACATCTGATACTTTATCCGATTTAATGGAAGAGTACTTCAAAATCTACGGAGCTACAAAGTGGTCAATGACAACCCATGAACATAATGTTGCTTTATATAACAATTATATTAAGCCGTTGATCGGACATATTAAGATTACGAACATTACCACCAGAGCGATGAACAATTTCTATCAGGAGTTGTTGGTTACAGAAGCAGTTTCAACAAACTGCCGCAGGGCTCGCACGGAATTTGTTACTACTCATACGGTTGTTAAAATCCATAAACTCTTACATAGCGTATTTGAACAGGCTTGCAAGTGGGATATGTTGCAGAAGAACCCTTGTGAGAATGCAACCGTTCCAAAAGCAGCTTGCGAAGAGCGTGAGATATGGGATATGGATACCATCCACAAGGCTCTTGATGTTTGTGATGACGATATGCTTAAACTTGCAATCTCATTAGCATTTGCTTGCTGCCTTCGTTTAGGCGAGTTGCTTGGCTTAACTTGGGACTGCATAGATGTATCTGAAACAAGCATTGAAAACGGTACGGCGCACATCTTCGTCAATAAGGAATTACAGAGAGTTAATCGCTCATCTATGGACTTCTTGTCAGATAAGGATGTTATGCTCAAATTTCCGGCTGTGCTTAAATGCACAAACACGGTATTGCTGTTAAAAACTCCGAAAACGAAAACCTCTGTCCGCAAAGTGTTTTTACCGAAAACCGTAGCGTATATGCTTCGTGAACGCTATAACGAGGTTCAGGAAATCAAAGAGCTTTTTGGTGATGAATTTCAAGATTTCAATCTTGTGTTCTGCAACACAAGCGGCAGACCTATTCAACACTGCGTTATAAATCGAGCTTTCTCAAAGCTCATTCGTGATAATAATCTTCCGAAAGTTGTCTTTCACAGTTTAAGACACTCCTCAGTAACATACAAATTAAAACTGAATGGCGGCGATATTAAATCCGTTCAGGGCGATTCAGGACACGCTCAAGCGTCAATGGTTACAGACCGATACTCACACATTTTGGACGATGATAGAATGTTGAACGCTCAGAGAATGGAAAAGGCATTTTACAGCCCGACAGAAGCTGCTCCTTCGGTTCCCGCTCTAACAGAGGAAAACGCTGAACTGATTAAGAAACTTTTGGAAAACCCGCAGATGTTAGAGTTGGTTAAAACCTTAACCAATTCTAACTGATACATAAAAGTACACACCCTTCAAAGAGTTTGTGAAAAAGGTGTGTACTTTTTCTTTTGTTTGTGATACAATTCAACTGACGAAACAGATTGGTACTATGTGGTATTATTTGATAAAAACACAGTATCAAATTGAACTTTGTTAATGTCCCTGAAAATTTAGGGTTGCTAAAAACCTGCTAATCGGATGATATAAAACAGTCCGATATTGTACGGTATTGATTAGCAAAAAGTTGAACTCACTCACACGGTAAAAACCGCATAAAACGGCACTTTTCAGCACTTTTTAAGACTGAAATAACCGTTGTTGAGCCTTGCTCCTAAGGATTAGATGCAGGTTCGATTCCTACTTGGGGTGCCAGTATTGCTTAAAATAAACAAAAGGGGGTTGTTATAATGAAAAAAGCATACGCAAAACCCATATCCGAAATTGAAGAGTTCAAAACGGCAGACGTGGTTACCGCAAGCTACGGCGACGGAGGAGAAGCAGTTGTGCCGGGCGGCGATGAGGATTTAGGCTGATTTCAAAATGAAAAGCGTTTTCTTCTTTTGAAATTTGCAGACATCCGAATGATTTAAAAAACCGCACTTTTTATCGGGCATGTTGATTTTTGCCTGATAAAGTGCGGTTTTGATTTGCCGTTCTTGACAAAAGCAAAACTGATTGATAAACTATATACACAATATGTAATTTCTTGCTATTAATATATACGGAGGAATACAATGGACTTGGCTGATAACTTATGTATGAATTGCTTTGAAAGGCTGACCAACGGAAGCGTTTGCGGCAACTGTGGCTTTGACAACGATTCCGTAAGCGATATGAAGTATCTTCCGCGCAAAACCGTTTTATCGGGCAGATATATAGTCGGCAACGTGATTTCCGAGGAAAGCGACGCTGTTACCTACGTAGGGTACGACACAGAGCGCCGCTGCGTTGTTACGGTGCGTGAGCTGCTGCCCGCGGGTATATCGAACCGCCTTGAGGGCAACTGTGACGTTCATATCAGAGAGCGATTCCGAAAGGATTTCGCTGGCTATAAAAATTCATTTATTAAGCTTTGGAAAACGCTGAAAAATTTAAACTCGCTTTCAGCAGTTATCCCCGTGCTTGATGTGTTTGAGGAAAACGAAACCGCATATGCCGTATGCGAGAAAATGGAAACCGTTTCGCTCAGAGATTTTCTTCTGAGAAATGAGGACAACAACATTTTGTGGGACAAAGCCCGCCTTATGTTTATGCCTGTTCTAACCACCATTGAAAAGCTCCATTCAAACGGAATTATTCACGGCGGAATAAATCCTGACAATCTTGTTCTCTGCCGTGACGGAAAGGTGCGCCTTGCCGGATTCAGCATAAGCGAGTGCAACAGCGCGTCCGGCGGTCTTGAATTCAAGCCAACGCCCGGTTACACGGCTCTTGAGCAATATGAAAACAGCCACAAGGTGTGCCCCGCAACAGATATATACGCCTTTTCGGCGTGTATTTACAGAGCTCTTGTTGGCACCAACCCACCCGAGGCAACGGCAAGAGAAACAAACGACAAGCTGATGATACCAAACAGAATCGCCGAAAAGATTCCTCCCCACGTTATCAGAGCGCTTGGCGGCGGTCTTCAGATTTATCCCGAAAAGCGAATTCAGAGTATAGAGGATTTCAGAGAGCTCCTAAACGCCGCGCCGTCTGTTGTTGCGCAAAGTGCTTCTGTTCCGAGCCCGCGCCCTCAAAGGCAACAGAGCGCCGAACCCCGCCCGCAGACAAATCCTCCTGAAAAGCCCGAAAAAAAGAAGGGCGTTAAAACAGCAATAATAGTTCTTCTTGTTGCCGTTTTAGTGGCGGCGGCAGTTTACGTTATAGGCTTTTCGGGTCTTGTTTTCAAACAGGAAACAACAACACAGCCCACAACCCTGGCGAAGGTGACGGTGCCTGATTTCTGCGCGGGATACAGTGAAACGGACGTTAAAAACACGGGCTCGTGGAACGCGCAGTTCCAAATAACATTTGAATACAAATACAGCACCGAGGTTGAAGAGGGACTTGTGTTTGAACAGAGTGTTGCCCCAGACACAGAGGTTGACGAAGGCTCGCAGATCGTTCTTTCCGTAAGCAAGGGAATTGAAACGGCGTCTGTTCCCGATGTTGGCGGGCTCAGTAAAAATGACGCCATAAGCGCTCTTGAAAAGGAAGGCTTTAAGGTTAAAACAGTTACTATTTACAATGATGACGGGCATACGCCGGATACTGTTAAGTCAAGCGGCGGAATGGCGCCCGCAGGCGGAACAACCGCCGCAAAGGGCGATGAGGTAATTATTCAGGTTTACGGCGAAACCGTTACAACAACAGAGCCTCCCACGAGCACAACAAGCGCCGCGGCGCAATAAAAACTTTTATTAAACAAGCGGTCTGCCGAAAATTTGAGTTTGGCAGCCGCTTTTTTGCATAGTTTATAAAAATTTTTTAAATAATATATTGACATAAATAAATTTGGGTTATATAAT
The DNA here is from genome assembly GCA_947631705.1 of uncultured Clostridia bacterium. Taxonomy (GTDB): domain Bacteria; phylum Bacillota; class Clostridia; order Oscillospirales; family Acutalibacteraceae; genus Eubacterium_R. The sequence goes on along the minus strand of CANRMJ010000054.1, from coordinate 3,237 downwards.
CATACTAATTCTATGGGAATTATGTAATAATTCCCGATTTGAAAGGAAATGGGAAATGTTTGTTTATGCTGATAATGCCGCAACAACCAAGATAAGCAAAACGGCGCTTGACGCAATGATGCCGATGTTTGAAGAATATTACGGCAACCCGTCAAGCCTGCACACCACAGGGCAGGAAGCGGCCGAAAAGCTGCTTGAGGCAAGAGAAACAGTTGCAAAGAATTTAGGCGCCGAGCCGCGGGAGATATATTTCACCTCGGGCGGGAGCGAGGCAGACAATCAGGCAATTCGCACCGCTGCCATTCTCGGCGAGAAAAAAGGGAAAAAGCATATAATTTCCACGGCGTTTGAGCATCACGCGGTGCTGCATACTCTGAACAAGCTTGAAAAAGAGGGCTTTGAAATAACTCTGCTAAACGTTCACAAAAACGGAATCATTACAGCAGAGGAGGTTAAAAACGCAATCAGGGACGACACTTGCCTTGTTACCGTTATGTTTGCGAACAATGAAATCGGCACGATTCAGCCTGTTTCCGAAATCGGCGCCGTATGCAGGGAAGCGGGAGTTCTGTTTCACACAGACGCAGTTCAGGCAGCGGGTCATCTTGAAATAGACGTAAAGAAAATGAATATAGATATGCTCTCAATTTCCGCCCACAAATTCCACGGACCTAAAGGAGTGGGCGCGCTCTATTGCAGAAAGGGAATTCTTCTCCAAAATCTTATAGAGGGGGGCGCTCAAGAGAGAGGAAAACGAGCCGGAACGGAGAATCTGCCGGCGATAGTAGGAATGGCTGCCGCGTTTGACGAGGCTTGCCGCGATATGAAAAAGAACGGGGAATATGTTTCCCGCCTGAGAGACAGACTTATTGACGGCCTTTCTTCAATTCCTCACTCGATTTTGAACGGAGACGCGAAATGCCGCCTGCCCGGCAACGTCAATATGTGCTTTGAGGGAATAGAGGGCGAAAGTCTGCTTTTGCTGCTCGACAGCCGCGGAATAGAGGCGTCAAGCGGTTCTGCCTGCACCTCCGGCTCTTTGGATCCGAGCCACGTTCTTCTCGCAATCGGACTGCCGCATGAGGTTGCTCACGGTTCTCTTCGTCTTTCAATATGCGAGCAGAATACCGAAGAGCAAATTGACTATATAATAAAAAACGTTCCCGAAATTGTGGAATATTTAAGAAATATGTCTCCCGTATGGGAAGAGCTTTCAAAAGGAGAAATCAGTCATGTTATATAGCGAAAAGGTTATGGATCATTTTCAGAATCCGAGAAACGTTGGAAAAATGGACGATGCCGACGGTATCGGCGAGGTTGGAAACGCCGTTTGCGGCGATATAATGAAAATGTATATCAAGGTTAAAGACGGCATTATCACAGACGTTAAGTTCAACACCTTCGGATGCGGTTCCGCAATCGCAACGTCATCCATGGCAACCGAAATGATTAAGGGAAAAAAGATTGAGGACGCTCTGACGCTTTCAAACAAAGCCGTTGTTGAGGCTCTCGACGGTCTGCCGGCGCACAAAATCCACTGCTCCGTTCTTGCCGAGGAGGCAGTTAAAGCCGCCGTTAAGGATTATTACGACAAAAACGGCATTGATTATGACAAGTCGCTCTTCCCGGATTGCGGAAGCTGTGAAGAATGCCATCTGAAATAAACGGGAGATGCTTATGACTGTATCGGAAATTCAGAATCGTATATTAAAGCTCAAAAAGGAAAAGGATATATGTATTCTTGCCCACTCGTATCAGGCAAGAGATATCACCGAAATCGCCGATTTTACAGGCGATTCGTATGCCCTGTCCGTTAAAGCGGCGCAGGTTGACGCGAAAACCGTGATTATGTGCGGGGTTCGCTTTATGGCGGAAACGGTAAAAATCCTTTCGCCTCAGAAAACGGTTATCCTTGCCAATCCCAACGCAGGCTGCCCCATGGCAGAGCAGATGGATAAAGAGCTTATTGAGCAATTAAAGGAAATGAATCCCGAATATACCGTTGCGGCTTATATCAACACAACGGCAGAGCTTAAAACGATTTGCGATGTGTGCGTAACGTCATCGTCTGCCGTTAAAATCATAAAAGCGATGCCCGAAAAGAACATTTTGTTTATTCCCGACATAAATCTCGGAACATATGTTGCCGAGCAATGCCCGGAGAAAAACATAAAACTTGTTTCGGGCGGCTGCCCCACACATTGCAGAGTGGGCGAAAAGCATGTGCTTAAAGCAAAGCGGGAGCACCCGAACGCGCTTTTGCTTGTTCATCCCGAATGTATTCCCGATGTTGTTAAGCACGCCGATTACATAGGTTCAACAAGCGGAATTATGGATTACGCAATTAAAAGCGGCGCAAAGGAATTTATTATCGGCACCGAAAACAGCATTTCGGAGCATCTTCAGTATGAGTGCCCCGACAAGAGATTTTATCCGCTTTCTAAGGATTTGGTTTGCCACAATATGAAAATCACCACCCTTCCCGACGTGCTTAACTGCTGCAACGGCACAGCGGGCGAGGAAATTATACTTGACGGCGAAACAATAACGAAAGCAAGAAAATGCATTGATAAAATGATTGAATACGGCGGTTAAAATATGAAAAAAGCGCTTATAGCAATGAGCGGCGGCGTTGACAGCAGCGTTGCCGCTTTTTTAATGAAACAGCAGGGCTATGACTGCATGGGCGTCACAATGAAGCTTTACAGTAACGACGATATCGGAATCAGCCGCGAAAAAACGTGCTGCTCGCTTGATGACATTGAGGACGCGCGCTCCGTTGCGTTTCACCTCGGAATTCCCTACCGTGTTTTTAATTTCAGCGATGATTTTGAAGAAAAGGTTATAAAAAAATTCATTTCCGTTTATGAAAACGGCGGCACGCCCAATCCGTGTATAGACTGCAACAGATATCTTAAATTTGAAAGGCTTTTCCGCCGTGCGGATGAGCTTGGATGCGATTTTATCGCAACGGGTCATTACGCGCGCACCGAATACGATGAAAAATCTCGGCGCCTGCTGCTGAAAAAAGGGCTTGACGCCTCAAAGGATCAAAGCTACGTTTTATACTCGCTCACGCAGAAGCAGCTTTCGCGCACGTTGTTTCCGCTCGGAAATTACAGCAAAGCGGAAATTCGCCGAATCGCGCTTGAAAACAATTTTGTGAATTCCGCAAAGCGTGACAGTCAGGATATTTGCTTTGTGCCCGACGGCGATTACGCAAAATTCATCGAAGAG
>CANRMJ010000053.1 GCA_947631705.1 uncultured Clostridia bacterium | reverse complement strand
TCGTCAACAAGATAGCCTTCGCTTGCAGAAATCTCTCGGATCGTCCAGTCTGTGTCACAGACATAGTATTTTGTTGTGAATTGTCCGTCTGCGTCTGTGGTGTAGGTGTCTACAAGTTCTCCGCCTTTGTATATGCCGTACTTTGCACCGCTGAGCTTTGCGTCACCCTGCGGCTCTCCTTTTTCTGCATCTCTTTTCGTAACGGTAACACGGAACTTTTTGAGAATATTCTCAAAATCTCTGTTTGTTACCTTTTCCCATTCAATAGCTGCCGTCTGATTATCGGGAACTACATAGCGGATTGCGGTATTGACTTCCTCTACGGTATAGCCTGTGCCGATGAGAATATCTTTAAAGGTTGCAATACCCTTTGCGTTGGTTGTTGCGTACTCGTCTACCTTAATTCCTGCAAGGGAAGTGCCGTAAAGATGAAATCTCATTCCCTCAACAAGACCGTCCTCAGATGTCTTTGTAACCGTTAAATCTCCACGCTTTAATACATTGCTGAAAGATACGGTTGCGGTCTGACCGCCGATTACATTAACGGTCTGCGCTTTCTGCGGAACATATTTATTTATGCTTTCTTCGGTAACGGTATATGTCCCTGCGGGTATATTTTCGAGAAGAAATGTGCCGTTGCTGTCCGTTGATACTGTTTTGCTGAAATTATCTCCTGTAACCGTGAACTTTATGCCCGATACCTTTCCATCTTCTGAGGTCTTTACAATCTTACAGTTTCCTGTTGCGGTTTTAACCTTGAATGATGCGGAAACAGGATCGGTCAGCCTGCCGACAAGGGATTGATTTTCTTCTCTGTCATCGGGTACAAAGCCTATATCCGCACCGACTGTTGTTGTGGTTTTTGTCATAGTAACAGCGGTTTCGCTTTTGATAACGGCTGTTGTATAAACCGTGAGGGTATCGCCTGATTTTGAGAATTTAAGATTTGAATTTCCCGAAGTTACTGCAAATTCGGAAAGAACGCCGTTGCTGTCATTGATTTTCGCCTCATAACGATTGTTAGAGGAACTCCACTTTAATTCTACAGTTTTAGAATTAAAGCTCGGAAGAAGTCCGTGATTTTTAATACCGTTGAGAATTCCTTTATATGCCTTTTCAACATCGGAATATGCCTTAACGCCTGAATTGTAATACTGTTTGCGGACATCAAAGCCTGCACTTTCGATTGCGTTTTCAATTTTTGAGCTTGTACCGTTAAGCCCTGCGGTTGGATCGTTACCGTCTGCCGATGTTCTGTAGCCCTGCGAATATTCCCAAACTACAAACTGTGTGGCTACCTGTGCCGCATCGTCTGATACCCCATAGGAGTAGTTAGGATAGCCATATATTGTTGCACAAGTAATACCTTTTTTCTGTATTGATTTAAAATCCTGCCACGCAGGTACATCTTCAATATCCATTATTGTTTCGGGTTGTCCGTCATCGCCCATATCCTTGCCGAACTCTATGCAGTATGCAGGCTCGCCTTTGTATTTGCCCTCTGCTACTGTCGCAAGGTGGATACCGTGTCTTTCATCGGGATATGCCCAGTTGTTCATATACTCATATTTACTGCTTGTTCGTATATGCAGCGTAGTCCTTCCTACTGTTGCGGCTGTTGCGACAATGGGCGTAAACATTGAAAAAATAATTGCCGTAACGAGAATTACGGCAACTAAAGGTTTGTTCATTCTTTTGAATTTACTCATTTTTTCCTCCTTTGAAATGAAAAAAGCACCGAAAAAATATCGGTGCTCTTAATAAATATTTTGTTTATCCGTACATTACATAGATGAAATAACTGCCGTCACTTCTTGATTCAATTTTGACATACATACTAACGCTATTCCAACCGCTATTGATACAGTCAGTGTATTCCATATCTATCCATTCCTTAACCTCATCTAATAACTGTTCTTTAGTACGGTTTTTAGTGGATATTCTGCCTGAAAAGCTGCCCACGCTTGAATCAACGGTTAAGCCTTTGCTTTTTATATACGCATTGCCCTGTGATTGTACCCATTCAACATCACTTTTTGATAATCCCTGTTTTTTCGTTGTTGTAGTCGTGGTTGCCTTTTTGGTTGTGGTCGGTTTTTGCGTTGTAGTCTGCTTTTTTGTGGCTGTTTCAGACTTTTTAGTTGTAGACGGCTTTGTTGTGGTTGTATGTCTTGCAGTGGTTGTTGTGCTCTGACCCGATGATTTTTTATCATCGGATTTTGGCTGCGGTTTGGATGTTGACTGATCCTCTGATTTTTCATCGGCGGATTTTTGCTCATTTGTTGTGTTTTCTGCCGTTTTGCTCTGACTTTCCGCCTTTTCATCATTGGAAGCCTGCAAAGTATTTTTTTCGGCTGAGTTTTCTGACACGGTTTCCGTATTATCTGCCGAAAAAGAAGAAGTCATATTCTCATCAGCATTTTTATTAACCGCTGCGTTATTACTGCAACCCACAATCAATACTGCAACAAACAAAAATATCAAAACTAAATTTACTTTTTTCATTTTTATCGCTCCTTTTGTTGTTATATTAACTCTAAAGAAAATATTTAGCAAGAGAGCGATTTACGTTAAATCATAAGCATCACTCCTTTTAGTTTTGTATTGTTTATATATAAACATCTCTTTATGAGATAGTCTATTCTTATTTCGGTAAGTATTGTTAAAAGGTTAGGGTGTGGGAAAGGGAAACGGAAAATTTATAATTACATTACCGTGCCTCTCTCAGTTTTTGCCTTTCAAGGTATTTACCGTAATACTCTAAAGCTCTGCATACATAATCCTGTCTTTTTTCGGTTGGAACGCTTTTTGGGATATATCTTTCAACCGCCTTATTCGGAATTATGATTTTTTCTTTTTGATTTGGCTTTTCTTCCTGCATTGTTGAATAAATAATTTCTCTTGTGAGATTACCTTCATTGAATTCTTTATGCAGTCGGATTGCCTGTGCGTGTGACGGCGTACAAAATTCATCATCTATTGCGTCTACCAAATCCCTTTGGCAATCTTCATCAAGATATGAAATCTCAACGGCGGGGGATAATTTCATTTTGCCCTCGTCTACCATTTCAAGCAGTTCAGGGACAAGATAGGTTAAGCGGATATATCTATAAATCTGAGTTTTGCTATCTCCTGTGTTTTCGGCAAGTACCATTGCTGAATTTAACTTTGTTCCAACTTGGGAAAAAGTTAAATCTGTTCTTTGACCTTGCCTGTTCATAGCATTAAGCCGCATTTGATATGCAAAGGCTTTTTCACTTGGTAAGATATGCTCTCTCTGAATATTGCTGTCTACCATAATAATAGTTGCCGCATCATCATCTAAATTTGAAACGATACAACGCAAATTATTTTTAAGGGCATATTCACTTGCCCTTTTTCGCCTGTGACCTGATATGAGTTCATATCTGCCGTCTGCCTTTGGTCTTACAATAGCGGGAACAAGCACGCCGTTTTCAGTAACGCTTTCGATAAGTTTTAACATATCTTCATCATCACGAACTTTAAAAGGGTGATTTGGAAAATCATCAATTAAAGATAATGGAATGTCTTTTATCTCAGGCATTTTGCCGTTTTTTCTTTCCTGCTGTGATGAAAATAAATCATCGAGATTCGGCAGCGAGAAATCTGTCTTTCTTTCTCTGTTCACAATTAAGTACCTCCTTTGTCAAATTTTCATATGCCTGTGCTGCCGTACTGTTTGGAGCGTAAGTGTATATGCTTTTGCCCTTTGAACTCGTTTCAGCAGCTTTAACGGCAATAGGTATATTGGTTTTAAATATATTAATATATCTGCCGTAATTCTCTGTTATAGCGTCTTTCGTGCTTTTAGCTAAGTTTGTTCTTCCGTCAACAAGGGTTAAAAGCACTCCGTCAATCTTCAGCTTTGGATTGATTTGCCTTTTTACCTTTGATATTGTCTGAATAAGCTGCGTCATTCCTTTTGCAGAAAGATATTGAGCCTGTACGGGTATAATTACACTATCTGCCGCCGCAAGAGAATTAATTGTTACCATACTCAAAGAGGGCATACAATCTATAAGGATATAGTCATAATTATCTTTAATGGATTTCAGATAGCCTTTCATTGCAACCTCTCTGCTCATAGCATTAACAAGGCTTAATTCAAGTGCGGACAATTCTACATTAGCGGGGATTAAGTCAACACCTTCATCGTGATGAAGAATAACATCATCAGGCATACTGTTATTATCCTGAATAAAGTCTAAAATCTTATCTGCAAGTGTAATTGACAAATTGTCATTATCTTTCCACCCAAGACTGACAGTTAAATCACCCTGTGGATCAGCGTCAACAAGCAGCACTTTTTTACCTTGCATTGCTAAACCTACCCCTAAATTGATAGCAGTTGTTGTTTTTCCAACGCCTCCTTTTTGATTGCATATCGCAATCGTTTTGCAGTTTGACATAGGTTATATAGCTCCTTTCCAAAATTCCGCCATTACTGAAAAATGGCTATGTAAAAAGAAAAAAGCCACTTGTTTTATGAAAATAAAGCAAGTGGCACTATATGAAAATATGTTTATATTCAATTAGAAATATTTATAAAAAAGCGCTTAAAAATCTACCCCAATTAGTACCCCAATTACCCCAAAAATCCACCCCAAAACTTTCATTTTGTGCGTGGTTCGTATAAGTTTGTATCAGTATAAAATTGAAACAAAAAAGTCCTGAAATGCCTGTATTTAAGCCAAATTTCGCATAACAAAAGGCATTGGCAAGTCCTCCGACTTTCCAATGCCTCGTGGTCGAGGTGACAGGATTTGAACCTGCGGCCCCCACGTCCCGAACGTGGTGCTCTACCAAACTGAGCCACACCTCGATTTATTTAGCAGTAGTATTATTACATATTTTTCTTTAATTTGCAATAGTTATTTTTAAATTTCCGCAATTGTGCGATTATTCGCAACATTGTAACATTTCTGTATTTTGACACAACATACCGTTAAATGATATAATAATTTAAAGATGCGCTTTTCTTTTTATAAACGCATCTGAAATCAAACCGCAACGGGAGATAAAGTATGAAAAAGTTTTTTGCTGTTTTTTTGAGCGCGCTGATTATCGCAGGGTGCGCGGCGCTCCCCGCCGAGGCGGCGGATTCGGTTAATCTTAACATTTCGGCAGATAATATTTCTCACGAGGTTTCCAAAACGCTCTACGGTGCTTTTATTGAGGATATATCAAAAGCGTGCGACGGCGGGCTTGTTTCAAATCTTGTTTACAACAACAGCTTTGAATACAACGACACGGATGAGCCGAACGACGCGCTTAACGAGGCTTACTGGAGATTTTCAAATATCACCCATGAGATTTCGCAGTCTAACCCTATGAACGAAAACAACCGCAGCTATGAAGTTCTCTCTGTTTCGGGAACCGGCACGGTTTCAAATATCGGGTGTGTTGAAAATTGGGACTACAAAACGTTTAATCCTAATTCCGAATTGCAACAAAAGCCCGATATGGGATTTAAGGAAAATGAAAAATACGATTTTTCGTGCTACATTAAAAATGAGGATTTTAACGGAACGGTTATAGTTTATATTGACTCGCCATCCAATGAAAACAGGAGGGTGGAGCTTGATATTTCCGACTGCGCCGCCGACTGGCACAAGGTTAACGCGGTGTTGCAGTCATCGGCAGATGAGGATGGGGCGCTGACTGTTGAAATCAGCGGAGAGGGTACTCTTCTGCTTGATTTTGCCGCGCTGATTCCGCAAAGCTCATACGGCTACGGAAACAACGAATGGCAGTTTACAACTCTGCGAGCCGATCTTGCGCAGGCAATCAGAGATATGAACCCTTCATTTATACGTTTTCCCGGCGGCTGCTTTGCGGAAGGCGATTCAATTGATAACCTTTATAACTGGAAGTCCGCAATCGGTCCCGTTGAAACCCGAAAACAGACATACAACGTGTGGAAAAACGACGATGCGGGAGATTATTATATAAATTCAAACTTTATGGGCTTTGGCGAATATTTCAATCTTTGCTCGGATATTGGAGCCGAGCCTGTGCCATGCATAAACGCGGGACTTACTTGCCAAGGCAGAAACAACTATGATTTGAATGCCGATGCATATGCCACGCTTGGAATGACAGACGATGAAATCCGTGGTTATCTGATAGATACACGCAATTATAATCCCGAAGATGAAACGGGAATAAAAGACAGAATAAGTGCTGTTAAGGCACTAAATTATAAGAGCGATGCCGACTGGAATGCGTATCTCAACACAATTGCTCTCACCCCCGGAACAGAGTCATGGAACAGCTACGTTCAAGACGTTCTTGACTTGATTGAGTTTGCAAACGGTGACTCAATTAAAACATACTGGGGCGCGCTCCGAGCCGCATACGGTCATCCTGAGCCCTATAATATGAAATATATACAAATCGGAAATGAAAATTGGGGCGATGTTTACTGGCGGAACTTCGACGCGCTTTATACCGCCTTGAAAAAAGCTCATCCCGAAATCACCGTTATCACCTCTGCCGGCGCGGGCGCATACGGAGATGTATTTGACTATGCATGGGAAACGGCAAATACAAAATATCCGGACACGCTTGTTGACGAGCATTATTATACCGCAAGCGGAAATATGTATAATATGAACGACAGATATGACGGTTATAACCGCAACGGCGCAAAGGTGTTTGTGGGCGAATACAACGCCACGTCAAACGGATACGGAACCATGCAGACAAAAAGCAATATCTGGGAAGCGGTTGAGGAGGCTGCCTATATGACAGGCTTTGAGAGAAACGGCGACGTTGTTGCGATGACTTCATATGCTCCAGCTCTCGCAAAGGTCAATTCCCAGAACTGGGCTATCAATTTAATTTGGTTTGATTCTCAGAGTGTTGCTCTTTCGCCCTCCTATTACACTCAGATGCTCTACGCAAACAACGTAGGCACAAGGTATATAGACGCGTCTTTCGGCAGTGATATTCCGATAACGGAGCTTGCGCAGTCTGTAACGGTTGACGAGGAAAATCAGGCGATATATGTTAAACTTGTTAATTCAAGCGGAAAAAAGCAATTAGTGAACCTGAATTTCAGCGGTTTCGGAAATCTGAACTACGCATCAAATCAGAACATTTCGGAGTTTTTCAAATCCGCCTGCAATGAGGCGGGAAAGCCGTATTATGTAACGCCGTCTGACGATGAGCTTAAAATAAACGGAGATACCGTTACTGTTGAAACGGGTAAGTACAGTGTAAATGTTATAAGAATAGCATACGGCAACAACAGCGGCGGCACACTTTATAAGCTGCCCGACACGGTGCCCGCGTCAAAAATCTATATTCCGCCGGTTCTGAAAATAGCAGTTCCGAGCGCGGCAGGGTTTGTTGTTGCGGCGGCGGTTCTTACGGCGATTATTGTTAAAGCCGTTAAAAAGAAGAAAGCAAGGTGATTGCGAATGAAAAAGTTTTTATCATTATTTTTTTGCACGGTTATGATTATATGCATTTTTGCGGGTTGCTCAAAAGCGGAATTTTCGCCGCTGAACACACCCGAAAACGGCTGTATACGCGTTGTTTCTTTCAATTGCGCCGCACCGTGGGGCAGTATTACAAACGGCACGCTTTCATCATCAAGGGTTAAAAAATTTGCGGCGTATATGAATTCTGCCGCCCCCGATTCCATCGGAACGCAGGAGATGAATCAAAAGTGGCTTGACCGCCTTTCGGAGCTTATGAGCGAATACGATTCTTACGGGGTTATTCGCGGAGGCGACGAAAATGAAAACAAATCCGAAATGAACGCGGTTTTCTGGCTGAAAAGTAAATATGCCGCAGATGACAAGGGCACCTTTTGGCTTTCCGAAACGCCTGAGACAGAAAGCAAATACAATGGCGCCGGCTGTTACAGAATATGCAGTTGGGTGCTTCTGAGAAACCTTGCCACGGGTGAGCGTTATATCCATATGAACACGCATCTTGACAACGCGAGCGAGGAGGCGGCGAATTACGGCGCCGAAGTTATAGTTCGGAAAATCGGCGAATTAACGGAGCAATACGGTGTTCCGATAGTGCTTACGGGCGATTTTAACGAAACGGAGGAAATGTCCGCCTGCAAAACAGTTTCCGAAAAGCTGCAAAACGCAAGGCAAGCCGCGCAGATAACCGAAAGCAAGCTCACTTATCACGATTGGGGCAATATTGACAGCGGCGAACCGATAGATTTTATTTTTACGGATAAAAGCAGCACCGTATTCCAATACAAAACGCTTGACGATACGTCAAACGGCTATGTCAGCGACCACTTCGGCATTATGGCGGATATCAAATTTTAAATTGTATAAAAAAAGATGGCTTAATTTTTTTAAGTTAAGCCATCAGAGATTGTCTATAAAGCGGTCGGAAACACGCCGAAATAAAAACAGTCATATTGGTTTATTAATCGCCCTGATAAGTCGGGGCGTTTTTTGGAGATTTGCCCTTGATTACATTATGATAATACGCATAAGTCATAGGCGAATCGTTGTTAAGAATGTCCGCGTCGGTAACCTCACCGAGAAAAACGGTGTGGGTTGCCGTTTCCATTTTATCAACAACACGGCATACAATATACGCGCTTGCTTTCGGAACTATAGGAAGAAAATTTTTGATAAGCGGCTCGTAATCCGCGAATTTATCCGAATCGCGTCCGCTTTTAAAACCGAAGTTGCCTATAACAAGCGGGTCGCATTTTTCGCCGAGAATGTTTATTGCAAACACACCCGTATCTTTAATACACTCATTCGTATAATTATCGTGATTAATTGATACCGCTATTGTGGCGGGAGATGAAGTGATTTGCATTGCCGAGTTGGCGGTGCATCCTGTTGGCTTGCCGTTTGACCATGTTGTAATAACATACACCCCGTAGGACAGGTTATAAATTGCCGATTTATTCATAATTTCACCCTTTTATAAACTTTTAAAAATAAAGGCGCCGCTTGGTGCGGCGCCGTATTTTTCAGACTTATTCGCCGAAATATCTCTTGAGAAGACCCGCAAATGCTTTGCCGTGTCTTGCTTCATCTCTTGCCATTTCGTGAACGGAATCGTGAATGGCGTCAAGACCGTCTGCCTTGGCAAGCTTTGCAAGCTCTGTTTTGCCCATCGTTGCTCCGTTTTCAGCGGCTACGCGCATTTCAAGATTTTTCTTGGTGGAATCGGTTACCACCTCGCCGAGCATTTCTGCAAATCTTGCAGCGTGGTCTGCCTCTTCATAGGCTGCCTTTTCCCAATAAAGACCGATTTCGGGATAACCTTCTCTGTGGGCAACTCTTGCCATTGCAAGATACATACCAACTTCACTGCATTCGCCGTTAAAATTGTCGCGAAGACCCTGCACGATTTCCTCGGAAACGCCTTCGGTGATTCCGACAACGTGTTCGGCAGCCCATGCAAGCTCCTCAGAATCCTCACGAACGGCCATTTTTGCCTTGCAAATAGGGCAAATCTCAATAGGCTCGTCGCTTTCGTATCCGCATACGGGACAATAATACTTCTTTGCCATAATTCAGTTTCTCCTTAAATATAATTTTTATGTATTTTTACAACAGGGGCATATGCCTCTGTAATAAATCGCCTTTTGCTTTACCGTGAAGTTTTCAAGCTCGCTCTGTTCCTGCACTTCAAAATCATATATCTTTTTGCACTTTTCACAATAAAAATGGCCGTGCATTTTTGTGTTTCCGTCATAGTGAACGCTTAACGAATCAATGGTTACGGGCATTATAAAGCCGTTTTCGGCAAGAGCGCTCAATGCATTGTAAACCGTTGTTTTGGAAAACGCGGGATACTGCTTTTTTACCTCTTCATAAATCTCGGCAGCGTCGGGATGAGTGCGGTGCTCATGCACATAATCAAAAACCGCAACACGCTGCGGTGTGGCGCGAAAATTTTTTTCTTTAAACAAGGAAATTATCTCCTGAGTTTTCAAGCCATCACCACCGTGCATTTTTAATTGATTGTTAAATTGTAATAATTACAAATTAATTATACCATATTTACGTCAAATGTCAATCAAAACAGAATAATTTAATAATTTATTTGACTATTGACGATTTATTTGTTATTTTTTATAGGGAAAACCAAAATCAAAAAATTTTCCGCGGGAGAGGAGAATATTTATGATCAAAGTTAACTGGAAAAAAATTAAACCGTTTGAAAAAAAGCCTTTTGCGCTTGCGGCAATGGGTGTTTTGATTTTGCTGATGGCAGTGCCTTTTATAATTGCGGCTTTCAGCAGTCTTGTGCTCATACCTTTAAAAATGCTTACGGCTGTGTTTATTTTCCTTACGCTTGCCTTTTGTATTCATATAGAATCAAGAATGATTCAGATTTATATGCTGCTGGGTGCGCTTAATATCGGTCTTTTTTGCGCCGCGCTTATTCCTGTTTCACCGGGCATAACAGTTACGCTGTTCACGCTTTCCGTAATAGCGTGCGTCATATCGCTTGCGCTTTGCGTTGCGTCTGTTTTTATTAAGAAGAATACCGAATACAGGTTCAAGGAGGCAGACAGGGCAAATGTTTTTGCAGGCAAAAACGTTATGCTTTTCGCGCCTCACGAGGATGATGAAATAAACGTTTTCGGCGGAATAATTGAGCAGTACGTTAAAAACGGCTCGGTTGTGAGAGTTGTTTTTTCAACTAACGGAGATTTTCACAAGCTTGGAAAAACAAGAATAAGAGAAGCTCTCAAAGTTGCTGAAAGATATTCAATTCCAAAGGATAACTTTATTTTTCTCGGTTATAGCGACAGTATTGAAGACGATTCCGGCCTTAATATTTACAACTGCCGCGGCGATAAAAAGCTGACATCGCACGCGGGATATACAAGAACCTACGGCAGCAGGCTCAAAAAACCGTATAAAAGCCGCTCTTTTACAAGAAACAATATGCTGCTCGACATAAAAAGCGTAATTCTTGATTATAAGCCTGACACTCTGTTTTGCTGTGATTACGACAGTCACGCCGACCACCGCGCGCTTGATCTTTTATTTGATGAGGCTATGGGTATTATTTTAAAGGAAAATCCCTTTTACCGGCCGGAGGTCTTCAAGGGCTTTGCATATTCAACCGCGTGGGACGGCAAGCGCGATTACTATAGCCTTAACGCTCCCTCAACGCATCTTAAAAACCCGTCTGATTATATGACGGAAACAAATATTTTTAACTGGAAAGACCGCGTCCGTTTTCCCGTTGCGGCAGAAAGCCTTTCGCGCCTTATGCAGAATTCTTCAAGCTACATGGCAATGATGGAATATTCGAGCCAGACCGCAACAGACCACGCGAACGGAATAATTAATTCCGATAAAATTTTTTGGCACAGAAGAACGGACAGCGTGCTCTGCAATGCTGAAATACAGGCAACGAGCGGCGACCCGTCTCATCTCAACGAATTTAAACTTGTTCACAGCAATGATATTAAAAATCAAAACGTGCTTCCGCTTGACGGGGTATGGACCGCCGATTCGCAGGACAGCGACAGGATTATTTATATAAAACTTCCCGCGTCTCGGAAAATAAGTTCGCTCGTGCTTTATGAAAATCCGTCTGAGCAGAGCCATATTACCGATGCGGTTATAATTCTCGGCGGAGTTAAGTACAACACCGGGGAATTAAAGCCTAACGGAGCCGCAACTGTTTTTGTTTTCCCGCCTGTTTCGGTTTCCGTTATAGGAATAAAAATAAAAAGCTTTATCGGAGCTTGCTCGCTTTCGAGAATAGAAGCTTTTGAAGAGCCTGAAAGCGAAAAGCTGCAATTCATCAAGCTCTGCAATAAAAACGATGATTTCTGCTATGATTATTTCATAAATGAACCGGGCAAAGAGGAATTTACAGTTTATACATATCCCGCTCAGGATAATCAAGAATTCAGTGTGATAAGCGACAACGAATACGTTGTTTGCAATGAGAAAAACGGGGTTATTTCCGTAACCTGCCCCGAGGGAGAATCCGCAAACGTTACAATTTCATCAAAGAGCGATCCCGCGATTTACGACTGCGTGCGCATAAGCAACCCGGATGAAAGAGAACGCGGTATTTTACTGATTAAACAAAAATACGAGCAGATTATTTTCTCGCCGGCTATGCAATGGGATTATTATCGCGGTCTTATTCGCAGACTCGGAACTTATTTTCCGTTTCTGAACAGGTAGTTTTCTTAAAAAAATATTAGTTGGAGAGCCAAACAGCTATTTATTTTGTTTGGCTCTTTTGATTTTTCGCTCACAGCGTTTTATTCGCTGAATTCATAAACTTTTTGCTTATATCCACCGCTTATTGTTTAGAAAAATTTAATACTCATCATTATAAATATTTGTTATACTTAAATTGAAATCACATTAATCAAAAACGCTTGCGCGACGGTAAAAGCATTAAAATGTCATTTTTAAAAATTGAAAATAACGGTTAAGCAACGAAGAGCCGAACCTAATAGCCTTAAATAACCGGTTTTCCGCACCTAACGCCATTTTTTGCCTTGCCATACGGCAAGTATGCCTGCG
>CANRMJ010000052.1 GCA_947631705.1 uncultured Clostridia bacterium | reverse complement strand
TTATTACTCATTTTTTCCTCCCTTTCCTTGTCCTCTATTTTATCACACTTGTCTACTTTTTTAGTATACATCCATCTGAACAGAAATCAAAATCAACAGTTGAGTACAATAGAACAGAATCAAGTGAACGAGGAAACAATCAATCATTATTCATCACAAATAATTCTTCAGCTGAAAAAGAAAATAACGGAACAGGAAGACTTAATTCAGAAACAGCTGAAGAATCAGGAAACAATACTGACCGAACAGGCTGGGAAGATGAGCGCGAGTATGCTTTCGGCAGAAAAACAGAGGAACAATTTGTTGAAGGAGCTGAAGAAGAAATGGATTCCGATATTCTTTGGAACGATGATAGGAGTTCAAGTGTTCTTTCAGGCACTCTCTATTTTGCTGGAAATCTTTTTGAAATGATTGATAACCAAACTCGTTATCATAGAAAAAGAATTAAATTATCTCAAAAAGAAATGGAGAAAAGGCTTGCTCACGGTCAGAAATCTGACGGCTATGAGGAGTATGAAGATTACACACAAACAATGTAAAAACAAAAGTCCTGCCGGGTAATCGGCAGGCAGAAAGGAATTTATGATTATTAAAAACAATACTACTGCAACAGTTGTTGCACAAATTAATTAAGATAAGATTGGAGTGATATAGAAAAAATATAAGCTTGTGGTATTATGCCACGCAATTTTTCAAAGCTGAATACTGAACCTTGTCCTTGTAATATAAATGAGTATGAGGAGATGTATTGCTATGGATAAGCCTGTGATTACCGAAAAATTAATTAAAAACTATGAAATTGATTTCGGCAAGGGCAAAGCCATAGTAAACGAATATCTCCCAAGCCTTACCAAAGACGAGATTGAATTAAACCGAATGACTGTTAAAAACATTTTAGCAAAGGTTTTCGGTAAAGATGCGATATAAGCTGGACATTTCACAATGCTTCGTATATATTGATGTTGAGTTATCGGTCAGAAATGAGGTAACTTATTTATGATCGCAATTTATGCTCGTCAATCGGTAGAAAAAGAGGACAGCATTTCAATCGAATCGCAGATTGAAATGTGTACCTACGAGGCAAGAGGTGAGGCATTTTTAGTATATAAGGACAAAGGATTCAGCGGTAAAAATACAAACCGCCCTGAGTTTCAACGAATGATGCAGGACATTAAAACAGGGCGGAAAGGAATTACAAAGGTAATCGTTTACAAGCTTGACCGAATCAGCAGAAGTATTCTTGATTTTTCAAATATGATGGATACTTTCGGTAAGCTCGGAGTTGAATTTTCATCGGCAACCGAAAAGTTTGATACAAGCACGCCTATGGGCAGGGCAATGCTGAATATCTGCATAACCTTCGCTCAACTTGAGCGAGAAACCACACAGCAGAGAGTTAAGGATAACTATATCTCTCGCAGTCAAAAGGGCTTTTATATGGGAGGACCTGTTCCTGTTGGCTTCAAAAAAATTGATTTAACAATTGATGGTATCAAAACATCTATGTATGAACAGATACCTGATGAGGTCAGGCTCGTTAAAAAGGTGTTTGAAATGTATGCAGATGTGAATTTTTCCAATGAGGATATTGCAAAAACGGTGCGTGATATGCCGCCGGAATGCAGACGGAACAGAACAGTCACAAGGGCGAGAATTCAGGACTTTATTAAGAATCCCGTTTATGTTAAAGCGGATATAAATGTGTATAATTTCTTCAAATCAAAGAGTGTGAAGATTATCAATCCGCCTGAAGATTTTATCGGTACAAACGGCTGTTATCTTTATACAGGTGATAAGAAAACAAGAAAGCAGACGGACCTTTCAAATGCTGTTCTTGTGCTTGCTCCGCACGAGGGATTCATTGACTCTGATTTGTGGATAAGGTGCAGAGAGCGAGCACTTGACCAGCAGCAGATTAAACGCAATCCAAAGGCGAAAAACACCTGGCTTGCGGGGCTTGTCAAATGCGGTAACTGCGGTTATGCACTTGTACGAAAGAATTATATCAAAAAAAATATCAGTTATTTTCTCTGTTCTCACAAAATGAATGACAATTTGTGCTGTGGCTGCGGAACAATTCACGCAGACGAATTTGAAGATTTAATATTGCAGAAAATCAAAGAAAAACTAGCTGATTTTAAGGAGTTTGAAATTGCAGGTGCCTCTGCTAATAATCCTAAAATAGAGGAGTTGAAGGCACGGCAAATTGCAATAGATAACGAAATCAATGAAACCGTTAAAAATATTGCAGGCGCAAGCGAAACGGTTATGGCATATATCAATGAAAATGTTGAACGGTTGCATAGTGAAAAAATACAAATTCAGGCAGAAATTCAAAGACTCAGCGAAAACAGATATTCGGCAAACGAAAAAATCATTTGTGATTTTGACCAATTCGACGAACTGCCTTTTGAACGCAAACGAGAGCTTGCAAATGCAGTAATCAAAAAAATTTATGCAACAAGTGATAAAATTGACATCATTTGGAATATATAATCATATTGACAAATAGGATAAATAGGATATAATAATTATAGGATATATTTATCCTATATAAAATGAGGTGATTATTATGTATATCAACACAGATACAATTTTTTCAATGACGCAAGCAAATCAGAATTTTTCCTCGGTAGCAAGGACGGTAGACAATAAAGGTGAGGCAGTTGTGTTCAAAAACAACAAGCCAAAATATCTTATTGTGGATATAGAGTCAAACGATTTAATGCTCGATTTAACTGATGATGAGAAGATTGATATTGTTGCGAAAAGAGTGCTTGAAAAATATCTTCCCGCTTTTAAGGAGCTTGCAAAATGATAAAATTCAGTAAGGAAAAAATATTGCTTCTTCATCAGGTTATGGCAGAAGCAACGGGCGGAGATATAGGTGTTCGTGATGAAGCTTTGCTTGAATCGGCAATAGAAAACATTTACGCAACTTTCGATGGTATTGAACTTTATCCGTCAAAAGAAGAAAAAGCAGCAAGGCTGGGTTTTTCACTTATATCAAATCATGCATTTCTTGATGGAAACAAACGAATAGGAATGTACATTATGATTTCATTTCTTGAACTGAATGGTATTAAAATTGATGCAACAAATGATGATGTTGTTAAACTTGGATTATCCGTTGCGGATGGAAGTTCAAACTATGAAGACATTCTTAAATGGATAATAGACCATAAAATATAAAAATTGGTGCAGGGATTAACTCTGCACCAAAATTAAAAGAATAGTTTACAAGATTGCGGTAGCGTATCACCGAAACGTTGATAGTGAACAACTTCGCGCTCGCGAAGAAATTTAATGGGCTCAATAACGTCGGGATCATCAACAAGCCGAAGGATGTTATCATAGGTTACACGGGCTTTCTGTTCCGCGGCAAGGTCTTCGTTCAGGTCTGCAATCGTATCGCCTTTAACCTCCATTGAGGCGGCGCTCCACGGAAAACCGCTTGCCGAGGTGGGATACACACCTAAAGTGTGATCAACAAAATAAGGCGCAAAGCCGCTTTCCTCAATCTGCTTTTCAGTAAGATTTCGCGTGAGCTGATGTACAATGGTGCCGATCATTTCAAGATGTCCCAATTCCTCAACGCCTATATCCGTAAGCAGACCTTTAAGCTCGGGAATGGGCATTGAATAGCGCTGAGAAAGATAACGCAACGATGCTCCGAGCTCGCCGTCAGGACCGCCATACTGCGTGATTATGATATTTGCGGCTGCGGGGTCACAGTGCTTGATATTAACAGGATATTGTAATTTTTTTATATAACTGAACATAATTTTATCTCCTTAAACTTATTTTGTTCTATTTTATGTTGCAGGAAAAATATTGTTCTTTTCACTGGGTTTTCATAATTATTAATTTGAATTTTATATTTCTTAATAATTGATTTGTCATGTCTTAGTTTTATGCTCTTATAATTTAAATCAAATTATAAGAAAGGCAGTGAAAATTGTGAACATACTTGTTACACTTGATTCAAATTATATTGACAAACTGATTGTAATGCTGAATTCGCTTACAGACAGCAACAGCGGTGATTTTGATATTTATATTGCGCACAGCTCGCTGGAGGCGAGTGATTTTCTTAAAATTATTATGAATACCGATACACGCCGGATAATGCTTCATCCGATAAAAATTTTCGACAGCCTATTCGTAAATGCGCATTTTACAAGCCGAATTACAAAGGAAACGTATTACAGACTGTTGCTTTTTGAGTATCTGCCGTTAAATGTAGGCAGAATTCTTTATCTTGATCCCGATATTGTTGTGATCAATTCTGTTGAATCGCTCTACAATATTGATTTTGAAAATAAAATCTTTGCCGCTGCCGGTCATACGGGAGGCGTTGTTAAAAAATTCAATCTCATGAGGTTGAATATGGGCAGAAAAAGCGAATATATTAACGCGGGCGTGCTTATGATAAATGTTGAAGAAATGAGAAAATGCGTAGACGCCAAAAGTATTTTCGCTTTTATCGGCAGTAAGGGAAAATTGCTTTTTCAGGCGGATCAGGATGTTATAAACGCACTTTTCTGGGATAAAACGATTTATATTGACCCGTGCGTATACAACTGTGATGAACACACGTTTAAAAAATATCTTTTAAATCTGAAATGGGTGCAAAAAAACAGTGTGATCATTCATTATGACGGCAAAAATAAGCCGTGGAATGATGATTATTCAGGCAGTCTCGGCGTGTTTTATAAAAAGTATGCGGGCAAAGTTCGTTCTCATCGCGAAAAAGCGAGATCTGTTTTCAAAACAGAAAAGAAAAGGAATCTGATTATTCCGATTATTTCCGCTGCCGTTTTATTGATTTTATTTTTGATTCTTCACTTCACATACGGAAGAAAGCTGCTTGAAATTGTGAGCGATTACAACACGTTTAAAAGCTGGCTTTCCGCTTTTGCCGTACCTCCGAATTTGGCTTTTGTGGCTGTGAGAGCATTTCAAACGGTTATCAAAATAATACCCGCGGAACCTCTTGAAATTGCATCGGGATATATATGGGGAGTTTTCGGCGGCTTTTTCTATTGCCTGCTCGGCACGGAGATCGGCTCGCTTGTTATTCTTGTGATAACAAGAAAATTCGGAGTTAAATTTATAAGCTGTTTCATAGATACTTCAAAAATTGACGAATGGAGCTTTATTAAAAATTCAAAGCGAAAATATTTTCTTCTTTTTGTAATTTATCTTATTCCCGGAACGCCAAAGGATTTAATAACATATTTTATCGGAATTACCGACACAAAAACGGCGCCGTTTTTGTTTATTACGGGAGTGGCGCGAATTCCCGCGATTATATCTTCCACTTGGTGCGGAAGTACGCTGATTGATAAAAACTATATAGCGTTTATTGCGATTTTCGCGGGAATAACAGTTTTTTCGCTTGCCGGAACCGCTGTGGGAACAAAATATTTTAATAAAAAACGCGGTGCGGAAAATAATTATAAATAATTTTTTAATTTAACTTTTATAGTTGAAAATGCAGGTGTTTAATGGTAAACTATATTAGATTAAAAAGCTTGTCCATACATTTTGGCGGGCAGGAGAATACTGTTAAAGAGGTTGTTTATGAAACTTTCACTTGTTGTGCCGTGTTATAATGAAGAAGGAAATGTTGAAAAGTTTTTTTTAGAAACAAAAAGAGTTTTTGAAGGAAAAGTATCGGATTACGAATTTGTTTTTGTAAATGACGGTAGCAAGGATAATACCTATGAAAATCTGAAACGGCTTTATGATGATAATAAAGACGCCAATATTCAAGTGCTCTCGTTCAGTCGGAATTTCGGAAAAGAATCGGCTATATATGCCGGTCTTAACGCGGCAAAAGGCGATATGGCGTGCCTGATTGACGCGGATTTGCAGCAAAGACCCGAGGTTGTTTTGCAAATGCTGGACGTTATGGAATCAAACGAAAAACTCGACTGCGTTACGGCTTATCAGGAGGAGCGCAAGGAGAGCGGCATTATGAGCGCTTTTAAATCGGCGTTTTACAAAATAATCAACGGGATTTCCGAGGTCAATTTTGTAAACGGCGCGTCTGATTTCAGATTGATGAAACGCAATATGATAGACGCAATTTTAAAGGTTACGGAATATCACCGCTTTTCAAAGGGAATTTTCAGTTGGGTTGGATTTAATACGGAATATATTCCCTATAATGCTGAGGAGCGTGAGAGCGGCGAATCAAAATGGGGCTTTAAAAAGTTGATGAAATACGCGTTTGAGGGAATAGTTTCGTTCACAACTTTTCCGCTCAAAATATCCACTTATGTTGGCCTGATTTCGTCTTTAATCTCAATTATTTATCTCGTTGTTGTTGTTATCCAAAAGCTTGTATTCGGCATTGCCGTAAAGGGTTACGCAACTATTGTTGTGCTTGTTTTGCTGCTTGGCGGTTTACAGCTTTTCAGTCTCGGAATTCTCGGCGAATATATTTCAAAAATTTACGTTCAGGTTAAAAACAGACCCGTTTACGTGTTAAGAGAGCATTTGGGAGCGGGTGAAAAAGATGAATAAAATCAAGCGGCTTTTTAATAAATACAAAGAAATAATTACTTATGTTATTTTCGGTGTGCTGACAACGGTGGTGAATTTTGCAGCGTTTTGGATTTTGAGCCGCGTGCTCGGAGAAAGGCTGTATTTGCTCAATAATGCCATAGCTTGGGTGGTTTCGGTTGCGTTTGCGTATGTAACAAATAAGCTTTGGGTTTTTGAGTCGAAAAGCTGGGCGGTTCGCATTGTTGCAAAAGAGGTTGTTGAATTTGTTGCCGCAAGGCTTTTCAGTTTCGGCGTTGAAGAGGGCGGACTTCTGCTTTTTGTAGATGCTTTGGGATTCGGAAAATACTCGATCTCGCTTTTCGGATTTGAAATAACCGGGCAGCTTATCGCCAAGGTGATTTTAGCCGTTATAGTTGTTATTCTCAATTATTTCTTCAGTAAATTTATTATATTTGCAAAGAAAAATAAAAAGAATTGAAATCAGGGCTGACCTTGCGAAAATCGGGGTCAGTCCTTTCCTTTGTGTAAAATGCATATTAAATCAGTCTTATGTATGTATATTAAGTAGAAAATTAATATTTAAATTGATTATTTATTGATTAATTTACTATAATATTGTAAAATTTTTATATAACTTGCATAAATCTGTCTCATCAGAGGTGTATTTTTTATGAAAAGGATACTGAGCATATTTTTAAGCGCTGTGATAATGTTATCAATGTTATGTATTGCACCGTCCGTGGCATTTTCCGATGAAGTGGGCGGTAAGTGCGGAGACAGCCTTAATTGGAGTTTTGATACTTCTTCGGGCGTGCTGACATTAAGCGGAACGGGAAGAATGTATGATTATGAAGATGAGTCCGCTCCTGCTCCGTGGATGAACAGTTACAGAACACAGATAAAATCCGTTGTTTGCGAAAGCGGCGTTACTTCGGTTGGCTCTAAGGCTTTTATGAACTGCACTTCGCTCGAATCGGTTGATTTAGGAGATACTATGGATATCATCGGCTACTACGCTTTTAGGGGCTGCACCTCTTTGGGCGGAGTTGCCATTCCGGATTCCGTAACACAGACGTGGCCGGGCTGCTTTGAAAACTGTACCTCTATTGCTTGGGTCAATTTCGGCACGGGTCTTACCTAAATCGCGGGGTGGAGCTTTGCGGGCTGCAATTCCTCATCGTTTTGGTGGGTTTCACTGCCCGAAAACATAACGGTTATAGGAGAGCACGCATTTGACGGCTGTTCAAATCTCGGATGGAACACGATTGCGGGAAAAAATATAACATTCGGAGAGCACTGTTTTAAGGATATTTCAGCAGGCGCCACGTTTATTATCAGCGACAGGGCGTCAAAAGATTATCTTTACGGCTATTATAACGGCTGGAGTTTCTCTTGTATTGACGACAAACACACGTCAGGCAAAGTTGTTAACGTTAAAGGCGTAACGTGCACGGAGCAGGGATATATTACATATGAATGCGGAATATGCGGAACTCAATTCAACACCGAATTCGTTGATCCGCTCGGGCACAATTATAACACCCCGGTTTTAACCTCAGATGATTACTATTACAGCTATTCATGCAGCAGATGCGGCGATCTCAGAAAGGTGAGCGCCGTTACCCTAAACAGAAAATTTAATCCTCATCTATCCTCTTTTGGAAATAATGCGGATTATGACAGGATTTTTGACGTAAACAGCGACGGAGTAATAAATATGCGTGATTATTCGCGCATATATGAACATATTGCCGATTTTAACGCACAGCGCCATGCCACAACAGTTAATACCTCGTCCACTCATCAGACAATGCTCGGTTTTGGAGCGTCTGCCTGCTGGTGGGCTCAGTGCCTAGGCGGCTGGGACGACGCAAAAATCAATGAGATTATGACATTGCTCTATGATAAAGACAAAGGCATCGGTCTTAATATTTACCGATACAATCTCGGCGCCGGTTCCGAAAATGATGAGGCGTTGTATATCAAAGCAAGGCGCGCCGAGTGCTTTCTTAAACCCGACGGCACTTATGATTGGAACGCGGACGCCAACGCGAGAAAATGCCTTGAGTATGCAAAAAATATTTACGGTGATGATCTCAGAGTTACCCTGTTTTCTAACTCGGCGCCGGTTCAGTTCACAATAAACGGCAGAGCATACTGCGATTTCGTGCCGGACGGCGGGAGCTATAAATCCAATCTTTCCTCCTCAAATTACACAAACCATGCAAACTTTGTTGTTAAATGCGCGGAGCATTTTACTGATTTGGGATACAGAGTTACAAATATTTCTCCCATAAACGAGCCCGAATGGGGATGGGGCTCATATAACGCGGAAAACACTTCCGCGGGGCAGGAGGGCTGCCATTTTGATAAAAAGGAGTGCCGCGATTTCTATAAAAAATGCATTTCTGCTATAAACGGCAGTCCCATTAAGGATACATGCAAAATTGAAATGTGGGAATCGGGTCAGATGGGCAACAGCACATTTGAATCATACCTTGAACAAATGCTTGGGAAAAAAAATATTATTGATTCTTATGAGAATAAAGAATTAAGAAATTATTTTGACACGATTTCTTTCCATTCTTACTGGGCGGGAGAAAATGACAGAAAGAATACGGCAAAACTCCTTAACGGAAGTGATTACAATTCCTATAAGCGGGCAATTACGGAATATTGCCAAATGGACGGTTCATCTTCGGGTCTCGGAATAGACAAGGGAATAGAGCTTGCGGATACAATCTATCAGGATTTAACCATTCTTGATGTTGAAGAATGGGATTGGTGGGTTGCCGTTGCAGAGGGCGGCTATATGGACGGTCTGCTTTATACGGATTATCAGAACGAACAGTCAAACCACGATGTTACAACCTCAAAGCGTCTTTGGGTTATGGGAAATTACGCGAAGTTTACAAACGAGGGCTCCGTCAGAGTTGACGTTACGTGTAATATAGACGGCGTAAAAACCTGCGCTTTTGATAATCACGACGGCACTGTTACAATCGTTTATATAAATACCACTCCAAGTGATGAAATTACAAATCTTGATTCACAGAGCTACAAATCGTTCTCTACTTATGTAACTGATGAAACACACGATCTGGAGGCTGTTCAGTCGTCTGTTTCCTCAACAAGCGGAGTTTCTATTCCCGCGAATTCGGTTACAACGGTTGTTGCGTCAACTCGGTAGGGTTATTCCGATGGCGACAATAATGTTGAGAAAGAATATGTAAATACAGATAAAAGCGCCTCACAAAAGGCGCTTTTGTTTTTTTGCTATTTGTTATCCCACGGCCAGGGGTCTTTGAGCCAGTCATCGCTGTTTCCTTCGCCGAGCACAAGCGGACCGAATTTTTCTTCGTATTCCTCTT
Organism: uncultured Clostridia bacterium; assembly: GCA_947631705.1. Lineage (GTDB taxonomy): Bacteria > Bacillota > Clostridia > Oscillospirales > Acutalibacteraceae > Eubacterium_R. Next base: position 2,706 of record CANRMJ010000052.1, on the reverse strand, counting down.
TCAATTTTTCGTATCTGTTAAGATATTTCTTATACAGTTCCTGCGCCTCCGCATTGTCAAGGTGCGTATCCATGTATATTCTCATTTCCCACATTGCAAATTGCGCCGCAGAAACTCTTAAAAGCATTTGCTCTCTGTTCATTTTTATTAACATAGCCTTTCTGACTACAAATATATAGTTATCACCCCTGCTGTAGCCGAACAGGGAGTGATTTGATTATTTAGTTTCCGCTGCTGCTCAGCGTGTAAGTGTTCCTTTGCCCGAAAAAGGCTTATTGAGCTCAGGAAACAGAGTTCCCGATTCAAGCGCCGTGGATTCTTCTCCGTATATTACGGGCTGTTGCTGAAACGGTATATATGCCATCGTTACCGCTGCGTCCGCGGGAAACGGTGTTAAAACAGGGCTTTTCTTTTTTAAAAAGCCGGGATTGAATAAATCTTCGTATTTTTCCATAGATTGATTCTCCTTTCTGTTTTATATTATGCCAATGTGCGAAAAATGACAGATAAGAGAAAAAATTTTTTATACATATAATGATTTAGGATGTTTAAAAAATACCGATGAAGGTAAAAATATATGTGAAAGAAAAACCAAGGGTGATTTTATATTATGACAGTTAAACGCGGAGATATATATTATGCTGATTTGAGCCCTGTTGTGGGCTCGGAGCAGGGAGGAGTAAGACCGGTTCTGATAGTTCAAAACGATGTTGGAAACCGCTTTTCACCAACGGTAATAGCGGCGGCTATAACAAGTCAGAAAGAAAAAAACAATCTTCCGACCCATATTGAGGTTGACGCACGGAACTGCGGTCTTGCGAAAGACAGTATAGTTCTACTTGAACAGGTGAGAACAATAGATAAACGCCGACTGCGTGAAAAGATGGGCGCGCTCGACGGAGGAGATATGGGAAAGGTAAACGAGGCGCTGTCCGTTTCATTCGGGCTTTAATTTCGGAATAACTCTTAATCGGAGTTATTCCTTTTTTATGCTTTATTTTACCGTGATTCACTTTTATTACAAAATAGTCATTTAAAAAACCGTGTGTTATGTTAAAATAAATATCGGAGGTGACTTGATTTGAAAATATTTCTTCTTGAGGATGACGCAGCGATTGCAACGGGTCTTGAGTACACTTTGCAAAAGGAGGGCTATGAAACGCGCCTTGCAAAATGCGTGTCTGAAGCATATGAAATCATAGAAAGCGAACAGTTCGGGCTATATATTCTTGATTTAACTTTGCCTGATGGCAGCGGATATGATGTGTGCCGTGAAATCAAGAAAAAAGGTGATTATCCCGTTATATTTCTGACCGCGTTTGATGATGAGGTAAACGTTGTTATGGGGCTTGATCTCGGTGCCGACGATTATATTTCCAAGCCTTTTCGGGTAAATGAGCTTATGGCAAGAATAAAAAGCGTGCTGCGCCGCTGCCGCGGAGAATCGGGCGGCGTTGTTGATGTTCGCGGTCTTAAAATCAACACCAACGAGGCTAAGGTATATAAAAACGGCAAAGAAATCGTGCTCACCGCAATGGAATACCGCCTTTTGCTTATTCTTTTAAACAACAGAGGGCGCGTTTTAACACGAAATCAATTGCTTGAAAATATTTGGGATATAGACGGTGTTTTTGTGAATGACAACACCCTTACGGTGTATATTAAACGTTTGCGCGATAAGATAGAGGATAACTCCGAAAATCCGCAGATAATTAAAACAGTCAGAAAAATGGGGTATATTTTGGAATGATGAAAAAGTTTAAGGATTTTGCGGCTGTAAGCGCAATATCGTTGATTCTAACGGTTGTCGGTTTTGCCGCGATTACATATATAAACAAACAGGCGGGCGCAATCTTTCTTGTGATTTCGCTGTTGATTTTTGCGCTTTGTTTTTTTATTCTCAACAAAAGGAACAGAGAAATTGCAGCGCTCTCAGATTATCTAAGCCGTGTGAACAACGGAGAATATGACCTTGATATTCAGGATAACAGAGAGGGAGAGATGAGTTTGCTGAAAAACAATCTCTACAAAGTTGTTGTAACTCTGCGCTCACAGCAGGAGATGCTGCAAAGGGATAAGAATTATCTTGCTGAATCGCTTGCGGATATTTCTCATCAGCTCAAAACTCCCATAACGTCAATAACCATGATGACGGATTTGCTGAAAAGTGAGCCGAAAAAAGAAAAACAGCGTGAGTTTATAGATATTATAAACAGTCAGCTTTCACGAATGAATTGGCTTATAGTCACGCTGTTAAAGCTCTCCAAGATAGACGCGGGTTCAATAGAATTTAAAAATGAAAAAGTGAATCTGAAAGAGATTATAAACGTAGCCGTGCGCCCGTTTCTTGTTACGGCAGAGGTGAATCAAATTGAGCTCGGCGTTGACTGCCCCGAAAATATTTATGCCGTGATAGACGGAAACTGGTATGCCGAAGCGCTTTCAAATATTGTTAAAAATTGCATTGAACACACCGAAGAGGGCGGATATGTGCGCATTTCCGTTGAGGAATCGTCTCTTTTCACAAGAATTATCATCAGCGATAACGGCACGGGGATAAGTAAGGAAGACTTGCCGCATATTTTTGAAAGATTTTATCAGGGAGCGTCGCATTCTTCCTCCGGCGCGGGAATCGGACTTGCTCTCAGTAAGGCGATATTCGGCAGGCAGAATTCCGTTGTGAGCGTTAAAAGCGAAAAAGAAAAG
>CANRMJ010000051.1 GCA_947631705.1 uncultured Clostridia bacterium | reverse complement strand
ACTGAAGAAGCGCTCTTGAAATACCGTGGCGGATTGCGCCTGCCTGACCTGTTACACCGCCGCCGTTTACACGGCAGACGATATCAAATTTCTCTGTTGTTTCAGTGAGATTGAGCGGCTGGCGAACAATGAGCTTGAGCGTATCAAGACCGAAATAATCATCTATATCTCTATCATTGATAGTGATTTTGCCTGTGCCGGCATATATGCGAACACGCGCTACCGACTCTTTTCTTCTGCCGGTGCCGTAGAAATACGGATTTGTTTCATACATAATCTAAAAACCCCCCTTATATTTCCCAAGCTTCGGGCTGCTGAGCCTCGTGCTTGTGTTCCGCGCCTTTATATATGCGGCATCTTGTAAGTTGCTTTCTGCCGAGCGTTGTGTTCGGAATCATTCCCTTAACGGCAAGCTGCATTGCGAAATCGCTCTTTTCTTTCATAAGAGTGCCGTATTTAACTTCTTTAAGATTGCCGATATAGCCCGTGTGATGCTGATACAGCTTTTTGTTGAGCTTATCGCCCGTAAGTATAGCCTTATCCGTGTTTACGATGATAACGAAATCTCCGCAATCCACATTCGGTGTGAAAATCGGCTTATGCTTGCCGCGAAGAAGAACTGCCGCTTCTGCCGCAACTCTTCCGAGGGGCTTTCCCTCAGCGTCAATAACATACCATTTGCGTTCAACTTCGTCAGCCTTTGGCATAAATGTTGACATTTTTGTTTTCCTCCGTAATTATTACTAACATTTTCTAATGTGCTGAATTATAATAACACAAGAAATTTTCGGAGTCAATACCAAATTTAAAATAATTGTGATTTACTCTGTTTTTCTCGTTTTTTCTTTATTTTAGATATGTTTTTCTTGCTTTTAATTTACTGAAACATAGTTAAAATTTATACATTATTCATCGTTTTTATGAGTATTGTAATAATTTTGAATATATGTTATACTGATATGAATTATTTAATCGAGGGCAACGCTCGAACATCAACATTTGTTAAGCAACGATTATGAGAGACGCTGCATTGGGAGCGGCAAAATTGAGCGTTTCGTTATTATTTTCGATAAATTTATGGAGAAAGTGCGGAGTTTATGAGATACAAAGCGATTATATTTGATTTTGACGGAACCCTCTGCGACACAGGCGAGGGAGTTATGAAAAGCGCGCAATACGCGCTTAAATCCTTTGGGTATGAAGTGCCCGAGGATTACACGGAATTGTCATATTTTGTAGGACCGCCGCTGATGATAACCTTTCAGGAGAAATTCGGCGCGTCTCCCCGTCAGGCACAGGAGCTTGTGGCAAAATACCGCAAAAGATATACCGAAACAGGCGTGTTTGAAAGCGAGCTTTACAACGGAATAAAGCCGTTGCTCAAAAATCTTAAAAAAGACGGCTTTAAAATCGGTATTGCGTCTTCAAAGCCAAAGATTTATATTGACGCTCTGCTTAACCATTTTAATATTTCGGAATATTTTGACTGCGTATGCGGCGTTTCGTTCACTGCGGACTGTGAGCCGAAATCAGATATTATTGCACGCTGCATAAAAGATTTCGACGTTTCCCCAAAAGAAACGCTGATGGTGGGCGACCGAAGTTATGATATTGACGGCGCAAAAATTAATTTTGCAGACAGTGCCGGCGCGTTATGGGGCTATGGCGGCAAATTTGAATTTATTGAGGCAGGCGCCGATTTTATTGCCGAAAAAGCGGAGGATATAGAATCAATTGCTCTTGGCTTTTTTGAGCAGACAGAGGAAACCGCGGGCATTTTCAGCGGCAGAATCATAACGGTTCACGAGGACACCGTTTCTCTCATTGACGGCACTTCGGCAAAGCGCGAAATAGTAGACCACAACGGCGGCGTTGCAATCGTTGCTCTTACAGACGACTGTGAGGTGCTGACTGTTCGCCAATTCCGTGCTCCCTACAAGGAACTTATTTATGAAATTCCCGCGGGAAAGCTTGAAAAAGGCGAAGATCCTCTTGATGCCGGAAAACGCGAACTGCTTGAAGAATGCGGCGCAACTGCCGAAAATATATTTGAGCTCGGAAAAATTTATCCAACACCGGGCTATTGCTCCGAAGTTATACACATTTACGGGGCAACGGGGTTATCGTTCGGTAAGCAGCAGCTTGATGACGGCGAATTTCTTGACGTGTGCCCGATTCCGCTTGAAAAGGCATTCGCGCATTGTATGAGCGGCGAATACAAAGACGCAAAAACAATTATAGGGATTATGAAAATCAGGGAAATGAAGAGAAATGGCAGTATATCTTGACAACAGCGCAACAACAAAGCCGTGCCCCGAATCAACAGAGGCAGTGCTTAAAATGCTTAACGAAAATTACGGCAATCCCTCAAGCCTGCACAAAATCGGGATAGACGCGGCAAAAGCCGTGATGAAATCGCGTCAAAGCATTGCGAATTTAATGGGCTGCGAAAGAGATGAAATCTTCTTCACAAGCGGCGGAACAGAGGCAAACAATCTTGCCGTGTTCGGCGCTGTGAACGCAAACAGGCGAATCGGCAACCGTATAGTTACTACGGCAATAGAACACGAAAGCGTTAAACAGAGCGTTGATGAACTTGAAAAGCAAGGCTTTGAAGTTATCCGCCTTATGCCGGACAGGCATGGGAATATCGATCCCGCCGAGCTTTCGGAGGCAATAAACGAAAAAACAATACTCGTTTCAATGATGTATATAAACAACGAGGTGGGCTCTGTTCTTCCCGTTGAAAAGATAAAAGGCTTTGTTAAAAGAGCGGGCGCGCCGGCGCTTATTCACACCGACTGCGTGCAGGCTTTCGGCAAAATTGACGTTAAGCCCAAAAAACTGGGTGCGGACCTCGTTACTGTTACCGCCCACAAAATTCACGGCCCCAAGGGCTGCGGAGCGCTTTATATCCGCCGCGGGGCAAGAATTGTTCCCCGCTCTTTCGGCGGAGAACAGGAAAAGAGAATACGCCCCGGAACCGAGGCATCTCCGCTCATCGCGGGATTCGGCGCCGCTGTTGACGCCCTGCCTGACTTAAAGCGTCAGAATAAGGAAATTTCCGAATTGAACGCCTACGCAACGGATAAACTGAAAAAAATAAACGGCATCATTTTAAACAGCGCTCCCAACGCCTCGCCATATATATTAAACATATATATTCCGACATTTATGAGAAGTCAAACGATTTTGCAGGAGCTTTCCGCAAACTACGGAATTTATGTGAGCAACGGCTCCGCCTGTGCAAAAGGGCGGCGCAGCCATGTTCTTACTGCAATGAAACTCAGCGACGAGATTACAGACAAAAGCATAAGAATCAGCTTTTCAAGATACAACACAAAAGAGGAAATAGACATTCTTTGTGACGCATTATCGGATTTGATTAAAAAGCATCCGCAAAAATAGTGTAAAAACCGCGCTATGCGCCTTATACGGCTACAACAAGGCGTATATTTTAATTCAGAAAGGCTATGGGAATTGGATTGAAAGAAATAATACTTGTAAAAAACGGGGAACTCGTTTTAAAGGGTCTTAACAGAAGTAATTTTGAAGATGTGCTGATAAAAAATATGCGCCGCCACCTTGCGGACTTAGGCTCGTTCACTTTTACTAAAAGCCAATCCACAATTATGGTGGAGCCGAACGATGAAAACACAGATCTTGACGACGCAGCCGACGCACTTAAAAAAGTTTTCGGCATTGCCGCTCTTTCGCGCGCGGCGGTTTGCGAAAAAGATATGAATCAAATTATCAAAACGGCGAAAAACTATCTTGAAGAGCAGCTTTTACCCGTTAAAACCTTTAAGGTGGAGGCAAAGCGGAGCGACAAAAAGTTTCCGCTCAATTCACCGCAGATTTGCAGAGAGCTTGGCGGCGAGCTTTTAAAGACTTTTCACCATTTAAAAGTGGATGTTCACAATCCCGATATAACCGTTACCGTTGAGATAAGAGATAAATTTGCCTTTGTCAGAGGCGGAAACATTAAGGGCGCAGGCGGTATGCCAACAGGCACAAGCGGCAGAGCCGCCGTTTTAATCAGCGGCGGAATAGATTCGCCGGTTGCCGCATATATGATGGCAAAAAGAGGAATTGAGCTCGTTGCTGTTCATTTTGCGTCTCCCCCCTACACAAGCGAGCTTGCTCTTATTAAGGTTGAGGATTTGCTCAGAAAGGTTGCCGCATACAGCGGAACCATTACAACTTATATAGTTCCGTTTACGGAAATTCAGGAGGCAATAAGGGATTACTGCCCGGAGGATTATTCCACTCTTGTTATGCGACGCATAATGATGAAAATAAGCGAAATAATTGCAAAAAATCAAAACTGCCTTGCCCTTATTACGGGTGAAAGCGTTGGGCAAGTGGCAAGCCAAACAATTTATGCTCTCGGCTGCACCGATTCCGCTACGGATATGCCTGTTTTCAGACCGTGTATCGGTATGGACAAAGATGAAATTATTGCCGTTTCAAGAAAAATAGACACTTTTGAAACATCTGTTCAGCCATATGAGGACTGCTGCACCGTATTTACGCCAAAGCACCCTAAAACAAGACCCAAACCGCAGGAGGTCATAGACGCCGAGAGCAAAATTCCGAATCTCGACGAGATGATAAGCAAGGCTGTTCAGAGTTCAAAAAGAGAATTTATCAGGTAGTGTGATATTATGAAAAACGATAATTCAAAAGATAAAAAGGCGGCTAATCCGAATTTGAAAAGCATCATAAACAAAATCAAAGGCAGTAAATTACTGACTTCGGTTATTATAATTCTTGCCGCCGCTGCTCTTGTGTCAGCATCTGTGGGAATTGCAAATTACTCTAAAACAGCTTATCTCAGACCTTATAAGGAAAAGTATCCCGATGTTTCTTTTCCTCAGGGAATTGAAGAACGATTCTGCGATTACTACGGTCAACACCCCGACACGGTGGGCTATATTGAAATCCCCGACGTTTCTTATTCGGAATATATTCTTTCCGAAAACAACAATCTTAATCCTATGCTTGACAGCTCAAACATAAGGAGAGGGCTTGATTTTAACACGGTTGTTTATCTCAACTCCCCTCAAATTGACCTGGAGGGCAGTTATGCCGCCTGTGCCGATTATCTTAAATCAACCCAAAAAGTCACATATTCAACCCTTTTTGACAGCTATGAATTCAATATAATTGGCGCGTTTTACACAAACAGCAACCCTGCCGACGATATGGACTACTGTTTTCCGTATAACTTTACAAAGGAAATGACGCAAGACAGTCTTGATGATTATACCGACAGACTTTATCACAGATTTCTTTACAATTCGGAATATAAAATCACAAATGAGGACAAATTAATTACCATATGTATCAAATCTGATTTTATGCCTGATTTTCTTTTTGTTGCGGTGGGAGTGCTTGACGGCGAAAAGCAATCGTTTGCCGAGAACAACAGCGCCGTTCATTACCCGCAAATCTGGTATGACAAAAATAAAAAGGAAAACATTTATCGCTTTGCGAGCAAATGGTATCCCGAAGTTAAGATAACGGATAAAAACGGCGATGAAAGCGTCAGCCGGCAAACAAGAGATGAATTTATTCGGTTCTGAAAATATGAAAAAGGAGCTGTTCACAATTTTACAGCTCCTTTTTTATTTGCATATATAAAATAATCAGTCGTCCAACAACCCGTTTTCACGAAGCATAGATGTAAATTTATCAACATCCTCCCCTGCTTTTTCGGGCGTAACATCATAAACCTCAACAACCTTTTTAACAATTTCTTCTTTAGTTGTGTCCTCTTTAAGGCAGTCCCAGAAAAACGCGCCTGATTCGTTGAGAGTTATCATTCCGTTAAATTCGGCAACAGCGGCGCCAACGGGCACAACGATTTCCGAACCTGCTATATTTCTTTTGGCAAAACCGTTCTTTATTTTCATATTTTTACTTCCTTTCAATTAATCGACTTTAATATTATACCAGATTTTTATAAAAAAATATACTGTTGAATCAAAAAAATCCGCCTTGCTTGCGCAAGGCGGATTTTTGTTGTTAAACCAACCTAATTAGGAAAGTTATTTGTTAAAATGCTTTATGGTCATCAACCTGCATAATTGCATATGAGAGTATCGCCGTATGAAAGAGTCGGATTGCCTTCGCTGTCTTCATAAATCATATACGGGCGGGCGCATGCCTCTGCGTCCATCTTCTCTACACCGTAGGTAAGAGCAAACTGACCTTCAGCAGCCATATTGCTGTTTTTAATAGCCTTTACAGTACCGCCGTCTGTGCCCTGTACTGTGCCTACGTTTGTAAGCTTAAGGTCATCTTCCGTCATTCCCTTGCCGTATACAAAGCCCGATTCAACAAGTGAATAATTTTCGGGAACAAATCTTGTTGCAAGGAACTTAACACGGAAGTCTCCGCTCTTTTCTGTTTTGCTTACGGACGCAACCACCGGCGTGGGCTCCGTTTCGCCCGTTTCATGACCTATAACCACATCCGAACCGCAAAGGAACGAATACGATTCGCTGTACGCGGCAACTGTTCCGTTTACTGTCCATGACGCGAACGCGCCGTCTGCCGATTTAACGGTTACCTGTGAATTGTAATGTGCCGTTGCACTGTTTTCAAATTCCTCGCCGTCTACTGTTATTGTGCATCCGTCCGCAGTGATATTAAAGCTGGTTTCGGTGTCGGAAGTATAATATGCATAAACAACAGCGGAATCCGACATCTGCTTGATTTCTTCAAGCGTGTGCGACCAGCCGGTAAACTTCATTCCGGCATATTCTGGATAAGGCGGCATTTCTTCAAGCGACTGAACAGCGTCGTTATCAAGAATAGCAATAACGTTTCCGTACATATCAACAAACGTTACATGGAATGTTGATTCATGGATCTCCTCAAATACGGGCTGATATGTTTCATCCGCATAAGCATATGTTGTGTAAGTGCTTTCCTCTGTTATGAGCTTGCCGTTTGAATACCAGCCGACAAATACGGCGTCCTCATTCGGCTGCGCGGTGAGCGTGTAGCTTGACATATAATCAACATTCTTGGTCTCCATCGGCAGATTGCTGCTGATGGGCTCGCCGTTTAACGTTGTTGTGCCGAGATTAGAGCCGAGCACCGTGATATCTACGCCCTGTGCGGGAATGGTAACGTGTTCGCTACTGATAATTTCATTACAAACCGAGCATCTTGTTACGATATCATATCCGCCCTCTTCGCCGCGGTTTGTTGCCTCTATATAATTTTCGTTCTGAGGCTCTTTAGGATGATGATACTTCAAGTCAAACGAATATACGCCGGCTTTGTCGTTTACGGTAACTGCGGTAGCCGCGTCAGGATCAACAAGCTGCCAGCCCTCGGGGATCTCAGCGTTAAGACTGTAATCGCCAAAAGGAACGTTTACCGTTTTATTCTCAACTGTCCAAGCAACCTGACTGTCTGCCGAGTCATTAACACTGTATGTTGCGCCGTCTATCTGATTGCCCAAGCAGTCTGAAACGTTAACATTGATATCAACAAAATATCTGTTGTCTATATACTTCCAATCCTCTGTAACCTCATCGGTGATATAGCTGTTTATATCCTTTACTGTTTGACCGATGGCGGCTGCAAGATCGTCATACTGCTCATAATAATCGTTTATCTGCTGCTTAACTCTTCTAAGCACATTCGCCGTGGCGTTTTCCTCGCCGAATATCTCTCCGAGGAAGTTCACAACATTGTCTATAACAGTGCCGGCATACTGATCAAACGTTTCAAACGCGCCGCCGATAGTATCCTTAACCTGTTCAAATTCTTCTTCCGAAACAAGAATCTCTTTAAGGTCAATACCAAACTGAGAGTTGAGAGCGTCTACAATTACGGGGAAAAGAACGCCTGCCGTTACCTGCGCCGTGCCCTCATTTGTGAGAACAAACGTATAGATAAGAGAATTTCTCTCGTATCCGAAAGGCGCTTCGCTTTCAATCATAATATAAGCGCCCGCGCGGAATCCGGTGTGAACATTTATTGTGCCTGTCATTGCGGCAAGGCTGTCGAGCATAGGAAGATACTCTTCGGGAATAACACTGCCGAAATACTGCTGAAGAACCTCGGCAAGCTGCGCGCCTGTAATTCCGCTGTTTGTGATGGTTCCAAGCATATTAAGCATATTCTTGGAGTTGTTTAATTCCACAAGCCCGCTTTCATTCGATTTTGAAGTTAAAATAGCGGGAATCGTTATATCGGAAATATCGCCGAGATTAACTATTGAAAGAATAAGTCCCAAAATTGTGCCAACATCAATATTTGACCAGTCAGCGCTCGTTATCTGCTCTATTATGCTCTGAATATCAATTCCGCCAATTGAGCCGATACCCGCTTGGGCAATATCTCTTACAAACTGGAGGAGAGCGTCTCTTTCAATAAGCATAAAACTTGCTCCCTCAACAGGTTCGCCGTTTTGATCAACCTTAGTAAAGTTTATTGAAATACTGTTGTTTTTAAATACTTTGTAATTAGTTATAAAGCTGTAGTTGTTGTTTGTTAAAGCCGTGTAGGAGCCGAAGCTTGACTTGGAGAAATGATCTCCCGTAACCTCACCTGATGCCCTTGACACCTCAAACGAATATTTGGTGTGGTCAACAACGTATCCGTCCTGGCTTCCGGTTTGAGCAACCGAATATGAACCGTGCTTTAAGCCTGAGAATTTATACTGAGTAAATCCAAAGCTGCCAACAAGCGGGATTTCGATTTTTGAATTGCTGACTTCAAGAGTATAGTCCTCGCCCTGAACAAGAGGAGTGCCGAGCATATCGTAAACTTCAAACGTCGCGCCTTCGTAGGCAACGGGAAGAGCCCCGTCGTAAAGCATAAAGTCTACCGTAAAGCTTCCTGTGGGAGCGGGGGCAAACTCAACGTCAAAAACAAGCTCCTTTGAAACGGGAACTTCCTCTGTGGTGTAAACCGCCGTCTGCTCCTTAACCTCCTTAAAGGAATAGGCATCCGTTTCGTAATTCAGCGTTTCGGTGCTGTCGCTCCACATCGACGGATCGGGGAGCTGCGCGGTAACGTCTTCCGCAAGCGCCGCCGCGTTGCCTGTGGCTGCCGCGATATTTTCCGTGAGAATCCTGTAGGCAAGCCTTGTCATACTCGTTTTAACATTGTTAACAAAGGTTGATCTTGCCGTGGCTTTCTTTAAATTGACGCCGTCGGCAGGCTTATCCGTTGTTTCAACATCCGCTCCGAGCTCAAAGCCCTGAATCTCAACACCGACGTTGCCGCTGAAGGTACACGTTGTAATACCAAATTGCTTTTTCTCACTGTAGCTCTTGTCAACCGTGTATTTCAAATGATAAGTTTCAAGTGAGTCTGTTAAATAAGTATAGGATTTTTCCGCTATACTGTAAGACGCTTGACCCAAAGCATTTTCCGAACGAGCAGCATCGTATGCCGTAACGGTAGTAAGCTGATCAGAACTGTATTCGTTGCCCTCGGCATCTCTGTAGACCGTCTGCGTGGTGTTTGCGCCGTTATCCGTAGCGGTGTTGTACTGTTCCGCCGTAATCGGCTGAGGCTCGCCTCCGTCATATGCCACAAAATAGCGCATACCGGAAAATTCGCCCGTCTGTGCCTCCGATTCTTCAATAAGGGCATATTTATCATTGTCATATTCCAACAGTTTAACGCTGTAATATGAACCGTCTTCAACGTTGTCAAGAACAACGCCTACATTATACGGCATCTTGAGAATACCGTCGGTAACAGTATACGACTGTCCGTCGTCGCCCGTTGCGGTTCCGTTAAAAGGCGCGTTGTTGATTTCAACATAGTATTGAAATTCAATACCGTCTTCAACTTGAACGCCGTCCTGAACCGTTACGTTCGGCTTGATTGAAATTCCTTCTTCTGCGGCGAAAGATACGAACGGCATACTGCAAATCACAAGAAGAAGTGAAAGCAGAAGCGCTGTGCCGCGTTTAAATAGCTTTTTTTCATTTTTTCCTATCACCTCATATTGTTTTTTCGGCAGCCAAAAGCCCTCGGCTGTCATATCGGCAACCCTTTCGCCTGCCGGAAACTTCAAAACGCTTGAAGAAAAAGCCTTAAAACAGGCGCTGAGAAAGGGATTTTCCGCCAATATATTACATTAATATCATATAATAATTCGACTGATATTTCAACAGAATGGCTAAATAGTTAAATTAATTTTTAATAATTTTATTCATATTGTATTAAAAGCTCTGTAACCTTTTGGTAAAAAACACAAAAATAATCACAAGCCCCTGCTGTCAAAATGTTAAAATGTGTAAAAATTTTATTTTAACGCTTGAAGATACATATATAATTGGATATAATAATGAATGGAAATTTTTGATAAAAAATACCTGATACCGCCAAAAACAGCCTCTGTAACAAGGCTTTTCCGTTTGGCGCGCAGGTCAGTCTGAAAGGAGTATAAAAATGACTTATTCACAAGAAGTTGAACAGATGTGTACCGTTAAAAAAGGTCCTCATCACGGTCCTGCTCCGATCCCCGAGGAGGGAAAATGGGTAAAGGCATACCAAATCGGAGATATCAGCGGCTTTTCACACGGCATTGGCTGGTGCGCACCTCAGCAGGGCGCGTGCAAAATCAGCCTCAACGTTAAAAACGGAATCGTTGAAGAAGCTCTTGTTGAAACTATCGGATGCTCGGGAATGACTCATTCCGCCGCAATGGCGGCAGAAATTCTGCCTGGAAAAACCCTTCTTGAATGTCTCAATACCGATCTTGTTTGCGATGCTATTAACGTTGCCATGAGAGAAATTTTCAAGCAGCTTGCCTACGGCCGCTCACAAAGCGCTTTTTCCGAAGACGGTCTTGTTGTAGGCGCGGCTCTTGAAGATCTCGGAAAAGGTCTTCGCAGCCAGGTCGGCACAATGTTTTCAACAAAATATAAGGGCGTTCGCTATATGGAAATGGCAGAGGGCTATGTTACACGCATGGCGCTTGACGAAGAAGGCGAGGTTATCGGCTATGAATTCGTTAAAGTTGGCAAAATGCTTGAGGATATACGCCACGGAAAAACGCCCGATGAGGCATACAAGGCAAATATCGGCAGCTACGGCCGTTTTGCAAACGCCGCAAAATATATAGACCCGCGCGAAGAATAAGATAAGGAGGAACGTAAAATGGCAAATGATGTAAAATTTGAAGGCAAGGAAAGAAGAATTGCCAAAATAGAAAAATGTCTTGCAGAATACGGTCTTTCAAGTCTTGAGGAAGCAAGAGATTTATGCCTTTCAAAGGGTATCGACGTTGACGCCATCGTTAAGGGCGTTCAGCCAATCGCTTTTGAAAATGCAAGCTGGGCTTATACCCTCGGCGCCGCAGTTGCAATCAAGAGTGAAGTAAAAACAGCGTCCGAGGCGTCTGAAAAAATCGGAATCGGTCTTCAGGCATTCTGCATCCCCGGCTCTGTTGCGGAGCAGAGAAATGTCGGACTCGGTCACGGAAATCTCGGCGCAAGACTTCTCAGCGAAAACACTAAGTGCTTTGCGTTTTTAGCCGGACACGAGAGCTTTGCGGCAGCAGAGGGAGCAATAGGCATTGCGCGCACCGCAAATAAGGTTCGCAAGGAACCCCTCAGAGTAATTCTTAACGGTCTCGGAAAAGACGCCGCTTATATTATTTCAAGAATTAACGGCTTTACCTATGTTAAAACAGACTACGATTTCTATTCGGGCGAGCTTAAAGTAATTGAAACAAAGGCTTTTTCCGACGGTGAGAGAGCCGCCGTTAAATGCTACGGCGCAAACGATGTGCTTGAAGGCGTTGCGATTATGAAAGAAGAGGGTGTTGATGTTTCGATCACAGGTAACTCAACGAACCCAACGCGTTTTCAACATCTTGTTGCGGGCACATACAAGAAATGGGCTCTTGAAAACGGAAAGTCATATTTCTCTGTTGCGTCCGGCGGCGGCACAGGCCGCACACTCCATCCGGACAATATGGCAGCCGGCCCCGCCTCCTACGGTCTTACAGATTCTATGGGCCGTATGCACGGCGACGCTCAATTTGCCGGCTCTTCTTCAGTTCCCGCTCACGTTGAAATGATGGGACTTATCGGTATGGGTAACAACCCGATGGTAGGCGCAACGGTTGCAACGGCAGTTGCTGTTGAAGAGGCTATGAAATAAGCCAAATTTTGAAGCATATTCAAAATAATAGTAATCTTAATTAAAATCAATATCTAAAAAAGTTAGACACATTATTTTAGGGGTTTATCCTTATAATGTGTCTAATATTTTTATATCTTAAATTACTATTTTTGAGGTGTTTGCTATGCACAAATTAACAATGATTAGAAGTGATACGATTACATTTGCCGAAGGTTGCAACAAGTATATTGATTATTGCAGACAACGAAATCTAAGGCAAGCCACAATAAATCATTATAAACAGAGCTATAAACAATTCTATAAATTCTTTGATACTGATATGCCACTAAGCAAAATGACAGAGCAAACATATAATGATTATGTTGTTTATTTATGCGACACACTGCACAATGATATTAGCATTAATTCTTATTTGCGTGATTTAATAACAACCATTCATTTTTTGCAATCTGAAGGCTATGTGCAACACTTCAAAATGAAGGCGATAAAAGTTAGTAAAGAACCAATAGAAACGTATACAGATGAAGAATTAAAATGTCTGCTGCAAAAGCCAAATCTAAAGCAATGCAAATTTATTGACTATCAAGCGTGGGTAATGACTAATTTTTTATTTAGCACAGGTATCAGGCAAAGAAGTTTGATGTTTATTAAAATAAAAGATATTGATTTTGATAATGGCATTGCATATGTGAATGTAACCAAAAATAGAAAGCCTTTAATTATTCCGCTTAATCAAACTATGGTTAGCATATTAAAAGAATTTTTTAAATACAGACAGCATAAAAACAATGACGATTATTTATTCTGTAATGTTTATGGGCAACAGCTCGTTAAAAGTACCTGTTATCATCAATTATATGAGTACAATAAACGCCGAGGAATACAAACAACCGGCATACATAGATATAGACATACATTTGCCAAACAATGGATATTAAACGGTGGTAATGTTGTTACTTTGCAAAAAATATTAGGGCATAGTAGTTTAGCTATTACACAAAACTGGACTATAGTCAATAAAGTAGACAAGTAAAATCACGAAAAATAAAAATTTTCAATTTGATCCGGAGAAAGACCGTT
>CANRMJ010000050.1 GCA_947631705.1 uncultured Clostridia bacterium | reverse complement strand
AGCCAGAGCGGCGGCGACAAAGCCGCCGGTGCTGATTCTTGACGAGGCAACGTCCTCGGTTGATACAAGAACGGAGCTGCATATAGAGCACGGTATGGACAGATTGATGACCGGCAGAACGGTATTCGTTATTGCGCACAGGCTTTCAACCGTAAGAAATTCAAATGCGATTATGGTGCTTGAACACGGAGAGGTGATAGAGCGCGGCGATCACTTTGAGTTGCTTGAGCAAAAGGGCAGATATTACGAGCTGTGCACGGGCAAGGCAAAGCTTGAATGAATGCCGAGAGAGCAAAATTTTTACAAAATCTGTTTATATATTGTTGAATTTGGTTATATTACACCAAAACCGCAGCGGTTTTTTTGTAGTTTTTCATAATAATATTTTTTATCTAAACACTTTACAAATCAAATAATTGGTGTTATAATTTTATCAAATCTATAAATATGCGCAGATTTGCGCTATATATTAAATTGAGGTGCAAATATTATGAAAAAATTATTGTCAGTAATCTTGTCAATCGTTGTTGTTGCAGCAATGGTATGTTCTTTTGCCGTTCCCGCAATGGCTTCTATCAGCGTTTACAGCCCCAGCGGTTCTGTTATTGAACATTCTGTTAACGATCCCATGCTCAACGGCCACTCATCGGGAAAGGTTAACGGTCATTCTATCAACGGCTCAAACAGATTAACATTTTCCTATACAGGCGAAGGCACTGTTGATTCTTGGGAAATTGTAACCAAAGACGGAAAAACATTTTCTCTTAAAGATTCAGACGGTTCCTACAGAATTGTTGAACAGAGCGGCAACAGCGTTACAATCGAGGTTCTTGATTGGAGCGTTTGGCAGTCTCCTGACGGATATACGGTAAACGCTATCGTTAGCGGCGAATCAACCACTCCGTCTACAGATAAGGATTCTTCTTCAAAGTCACCCAGCACAGGTGCTGTTACTTTAACATTTGCGTCTATCGCAGCGGCAGGCGCAGGTGCGGCAGCCCTTACACTTCTCAAGAAGAAGGATGCTGAATAATTAAGGTTATTTGTACTTTAATGAATTTACAAAGCTCTGATTTTACGGGTTTTGTATTTTAGCCAAATTGCAATAAAAACCTGTTTCCTATTGTGGCAACAGGTTTTTTTAATTAAAATGCAAGCGCCGCTTTGTTTTTACGGCGGCGCCGCAAATTGTTTTTAATAACTGGTGATATTTAATGGCAGAAAACCAAAACGGCAAAAGCGGCGGCAAAAAGGCGCTGAGAATAGTTCTTGCTATTATTTTTCTCTTGATATTTATTTGTTGTTGTGTGTATATAGGTTTTAATATATATGGCAGGCTTGCTCCCGATGAAAAATATACGGATAAGCCTGTTACAACGCAACAGGCGGAGCAAACCGAAGCCACGGTTGAAAATCCTGTTGATTTCACCGCGCTGCAACAGAAAAACAGCGATATATACGCTTGGATTAAAATTGACGACACAGAGGTTGATTATCCGATAGTTCAAAACGCCGAAAGCGATTCTTTTTATTTAAAGCACAGCGCCGAGGACAAGTCTTGGCTGTCACGCGGAGCTATATACACCGAGGCTGTTAACAGCAAATCCTTTTTAGACCCGATAACGCTTGTTTACGGTCATAACGGATACGGAAACACGATGTTTACAACTCTTCACAAATTTGAGAAAAAGGATTTTTTTGACAGCCACGAATATTTTCTTGTTTATCTGCCGGGCAGAAGGCTCACATATCAGGTGATTTCGGCGTTTAAATATGACGATCGCCATATTATGAATTCCTTTAATTTTTATTATGGCGAGGATTTGCAGAATTTTCAGAAAATAATCACAAATCCCGATTCCGCTCTGAAAAATGTTCGCACCGAGCTTGACGTGCCTGTTGATGAAAACAGCAAAATAATAATTTTGTCCACTTGCTTTACGGGGCAAAAATCAAACAGATATCTTGTATGCGGAGTATTAGTAAAAGATGAAAAAACCAATTGATCCGAACTTAAATAGCTTTTCCGATGATTTTATCAAGAATTCAGATAAAGCGGAAGACAGTGATTTTGAAATAAATATTATAGGTGAAGAGCCGCGAAAGGATGAACCAAAAACCGAATTTACGGTGAAAACGGAAAACGGCAGCGGTGACGAGGTTGATTTTCACGCGTCGGAAAACCACCGCAAGCAGGCTCAGGAGGGCAGACTGAACGCTCAGTTCGTTCAAAACTTTTCGGATACGCGTTCCGGCTCATCAAGCAGCCGCCATTCATCGGGCAGTCATCATTCTTCAAGCGGTCACCATTCTTCAAGCAGTCATCATTCTTCAAGTCATCATCACCATCACCACCATCACTCATCTAAAAAGAAAAAAATGCCTTTGGCAGTGCGCATAATTATAGCTGTTATTGTTTTGATACTTCTTGCCGCTGCCGTTGTTGCGGGAACGGTGCTCTATTTGCAGCAAACAGGTAAAAACGACCTTATAGTTGAGCCCGCGGAAGTGGAATATGAGGAATCAATTGAATATAACGGGCACACATATGTTTATGATAAAAACAAGGTTGCCTTTGCGTTTCTCGGCGTTGATAAAGAGGAAATGGGTCTTGAAGACAATAAGATAGGAACGGCGGGACAGGCTGATACGGATGTTGTTATCGTGGTTGATACAAACACCGGAAAGGTGAGCCTTATTTCTATCCCTCGTGACACGATGGTTGATGTTGAGTTGTTTTCGGCTTCGGGAAAATTCCTTCGCACCGAGGAAATGCAGCTTTGCCTTGCGTATGCTTACGGTGACGGCGGAGCCTCGTCGTGCACAAATGTAACGTCGGCAATCAGCCGTATTTTGTATAACGTTCCTGTTGAAAAATATTTTGCGCTTGATTTAGAGGGAATCGTTCCGTTGAATGACGCAATCGGCGGAGTTACGGTAACGTCGCTTTATAATTTCCCCGCAAACGGAGTTTATGAGGGCGATACCGTTAAAATCACCGGCTCGTTCGCGGAAACATATGTAAGAACAAGATCCACCGATAATATAAATGCTTCGCTGAACAGAACAAAGCGCCAGGTGCAGTATATTCAGGCGTATGTTCAGCAGTTGCGTTCGGCGGTTTCAAATGATTTTTCCGTTATTTCAAACCTCTATAACACCGCGTCGCAATACAGTGAAACAAATATTTCGTTAAACGATGTAACATATATCGCGTCGTTGATACTTTCAAAGGGAATCACGGATTATACACAGTATTCAATAGAGGGCGAAATGAAAGCGTCGGAGGAGAAAAACAACGTTGTGTTCGCGGAGTTTTATCCCGATGAGGATTCTTTGCTTGATGTTGTTGTAAACTGTTTTTACACTCGTGTTGATTAATAATTTTCAGAGCGCGAAACCGCATAAACGGCTCAGCGCTCTGTTTTTTTATTTTTCTATTGAAGAATTAAATCATTAATGTTAGAATATAGTAAATATTGCCGAGGCAAAAATTACCTTTGGCGGAAAGGATTATTTTTATGACAAAAGAGCTGAAAAGAAAACTTGAGATTCTTGCCGCTCAAATAAGGTGCGGCATAATCGAGAGTACATATAATGCCAAGGCGGGTCATCCGGGCGGCAGTCTTTCCGCGGCGGATGTGCTTGCGTATCTTTACGGCGCCGAAATGAATTACGACCCGAAAAATCCAAAAAAAGAGGATCGTGACCGCTTTGTGCTTTCAAAGGGTCATGCCGCTCCCGCGCTTTACAGTGCGCTTGCGTATTCGGGGTTTTTCCCCGTTGAGGATTTAAAAACACTGCGCCGCATAGGCTCTTATCTTCAGGGGCATCCGAATATGAATACGGTGCCCGGTGTTGATATGAGCACAGGCTCGCTCGGCCAGGGAATAAGCGCCGCTTGCGGTATGGCGAAGGGCGCTGAATATCTTGGGAGCAATGTGCGCGTTTACACCTTGCTCGGAGACGGAGAAATAGAAGAAGGTCAGGTTTGGGAGGCTATGATGTTTGCCGCTCAGTACAAGCTTGATAATCTCTGCGTGATAATTGATGTAAACGGACTTCAAATAGACGGAGCGTGCGAGGATGTTATGAGCGCGGAGCCGATTGATGAAAAGGTTAAATCGTTCGGATTTGAATATACCGTTATTGACGGAAACGATTTTGAAGAAATTGAAGCGGCGTTTGAGAAATTCCACAAAAGCACAAAGCCGTTTGCAATCGTTATGAAAACGGTTAAGGGCAAGGGCGTTTCGTATATGGAAAATGAAGTTGGCTGGCACGGTAAGGCTCCGAACAGCGAAGAATATGAAATCGCAATGGCAGAGCTTAACGCAAGGCTTGCCCGATTGGAGGAGGCGTAATTATGGCTGATATTAAATGCGTTGCAACGCGAGACAGTTACGGAACGGCTCTTAAAGAGCTTGCTTTGGACGGCGCGGATAATCTCGTTGTTCTTGACGCCGATTTGTCTGCCGCCACGAAAACAGGAATATTTAAAAAGGAATTTCCCGAAAGGCATTTTAACTGCGGTATCGCAGAGGGCAATATGATGTGTGTTGCGGCCGGTTTGAGCACAATGGGGCTTGTTCCGTTTGCGTCAAGTTTTGCTATGTTTGCCGCGGGAAGATCGTTTGAACAGATAAGAAACTCAATAGGATATCCCCATCTTAACGTTAAAATCGGAGCCACTCACGCCGGAATTTCGGTGGGTGAGGACGGCGCGTCGCATCAATGCTGCGAGGATTTTGCGCTTATGCGTTCAATTCCCGGTATGGTTGTTATCTGCCCCGCAGACGATATTGAGGCTAAGCAGGCGGTTAAGGCGGCGTATAAGCATAACGGACCGGTTTATCTCCGTTTCGGCAGACTTGCCGTTCCCGTATTTCACGATGAAAGCTACAAATTTGAAATAGGAAAGGGCGAGCTTATAAAAGAGGGCACAGACGTTACGATTATCGCAAACGGGCTTATGGTTGCGGAGGCGATAGAGGCGGGAAAGGCTTTGGAATCGGACGGAATAAGCGCGGAAATTATTAATATCGCCACAATCAAACCGCTTGATAAGGAGCTTGTTGTTTCCTCTGCCAAAAAGACAGGGCGCGTAATCACGGTTGAGGAGCATAATATAATCGGCGGTCTCGGAGAGGCTGTATGCTCCTGCCTTTCGGAAAATTGCCCTGTTCCCGTTAAAAGAATAGGCGTTAACGATGAATTCGGTCACAGCGGACCGGCAAAGGATTTGTTAAAGCAATTCGGTCTTTCGGCGGAAAATATAGCCGAAACCGCAAAAGAGTTTATAAGATAAAATATTTAAAATCCGTCTGAATGTTGGTTCAGACGGATTTTTACTTGCCAAAAGGGAATATTTACATTATAATAAAAAATGTAATAAATTAAGGGGTGAATTTTATGGCGGAAGTGAAAACTTACACAAAAAGAGAATGCGCAATGTATCTAACAGGTCTTTTCGGTCAGAATATGATTTACAACATTGTTGCAACGGGACTGTATTATTATTTTCAAAATGTTATTTGTCTGCCCGCAATAGCTCTTGGCTGGATATTTGCGCTTGCAAGAGTGTGGGACGCGATTAACGACCCGATTATGGGCACGTTTGTTGATAAAACCCATACAAAATGGGGAAAATGCCGCCCGTATCTAATTTTTGCGCCGTTGCTCATATGTGTTATAACGTGCGTTGCGTTCCTAAACGGAAATTATGCCACGGCAAAGGCAAACGGAAACAGCACAGCAATGGTTCTTATAGTAACTTGGGCTGCCGTTTCATATGTTTTATGGGGAATGTGCTACACGGTAGGTGATATTCCTCTCTGGGGAATCATAAGCCGAATGACGGAAAGCGAAAAAGACCGTTCATCGCTTATTTCTCTCGCAAGAATAGTTGCTTCCGTTGCAGGCGGTGTTGTTGTTATATCAATAATTGCCGTTTCGCAGGCGGTAAACGATAAGCTGGGAAAAAGCACAGACGCTCAAACGGGCTTTATAATAATAGGCTTTGCGTTCACGATTATTTCATCGCTGCTTTTTGAATGTGCGGGTATAGGAACTAAAGAAAAAGTGCCTGCGGACAGCCAAACGAGAACGATGAAGGAGAGCTTTGCGCTTATGTGGAACTGCAAGCCCTTCAGAAGAGTGCTTATAAGCGGACTTCTCCGCGCGCCGATGCAGCTTATGATGGTTGTTGCTATGACGCTGTTTACATATTATTACTGCGGCGGAAACTTAACAACCGCTTTTACGGATATCCACAAGCTCATTATAGTTGTAATCATCGCGGGCGGAATGTTTTTGGGAATGTTCCTTGCAATGGGTCTCTGCCCCGCGCTCATCAAAAAATTTGATGTTAAAAAAGTGCATAATCTGTTCAGCGGGCTTTCCGCGATACCTATGGCGCTTATCTTTGTTTTGTATCTTATTGACCCCACAGGTCTTGATAAGATTCAGCTTGTTATCGCAGAGGGAGTTTTGCTGCTCGGCGCGGGAGCGGGCTTCGGCGGAGTGAGCGTGTGCCAGTCCGTTATGATTTCGGATTGTATAGATTATGAGGAATATCATCACGGTTTCAGACCCGACGGTGTATTTTTCAGCGGACAGAGCTTTATAACAAAATTTTCGGCAGGCGTTGCATCTATTATTTCAGCATATGTTTATGCCGCGGTGGGCTATACAGATGTGAACATAGCGCAAATGAACGCCGCGCTTGAAAACGGCGCGAATTTTGCGGCGGATTATCCCGATTACGCGAAGGCTATGTGGTTTTTGATTTCAATTCCTCCGGCAATCGGTATGTTCCTTTCGTTTATACCTACTCTGAAATATGAAATAGACAAAAAAACGCACGAGGATATACTTGCGTCACTTGTTGAAAAGCACAGCAAGAACGCGCAATGAGGTTTGCCGATATGCGAATGAATTTAAATAAATACAGAAAACGCTCACAGTATGGCGCGGACAAATTGAATAAGGTAAATAATTTTGAATTTCTCAATTTAAATTATTGCAAAAAGGGTCAGAATGTTCTTGCCGGAGATTCTATCACGGAAATGTATACTCACACCGAAATGTTCGGCGGTTATACGGAGCGGACGGGTATAGAAGTTTATAACCGAGGCATAAGCGGCGACACGAGCGACAGGCTGCTTGAGCGTTTTGAAAGCACCGTGCTGAATCTTGAACCGCGAAATATTTCAGTGTTGATAGGAACAAATGATATGGCAATCGGCGCAAGCGCCGAATATATCGTTGAAAATGTTGAAAAAATCGTTGAGCTTTCAAAAAGGAAGTGCGGCGGAACAAATATAATTATTCAAAGCGTTTATCCGATAAATAACAGAATAAATCCGCAAGGGAAAAGAAACAACAAAACGGTTGCCGTTATCAATACCGGGTTAAAGGAAATTGCCGAAAGGAAAGGCGTGAGCTTTCTTGATTTAACTCAATGCCTTGAAGATGAGAACGGTATGCTGAATCCTAAATATACTTATGACGGTCTGCACGTAAATGCGTTTGCGTATGAGGTTATAACCGAAAAAATGTTACCGCTTTTAAAATAATACGGAAATATAATATTTAAAAATCTGAAATGAGAAAATTAAAATGAGAAAATGTATCAGATGCGGAGCGGAAATGGAAGAAAACTATGTGATAACTTCCGGCTATGGGATCGTTATACGCAAAAAGAAAGGAAACGCAGCCGTAAAGCCCAGTGTGGCAATATGCCCGCAGTGCGGGGAGGCGTCGATTTATGTGGAGGAACCCGCAAAACTGATAAAGTAACAGTGAATCCAACAAGATGAAATGATAACAATGCATCAAAAAACCAAAAGCGCGCCTTCGCGTTATATGTTCGCTTAGGGTATAAGTCCGGCGGCAGGATTTAATAAAAATCCTTGTTGTACCGAAATTGGAATTTTTTCCAAACTCCTTGACAACTGAAATGAAGAGGCGTATAATAATCAAAAATATTTAGGAGGTAAGGCAATGCTGAGTCGTATCGACCGTTTTAATAATACAGTCCTTATGCCGTCCGAAGTTTCTGCTTATTATTGGCAGAGCAGCGGGCTTACATTGCTATACCCTTATTCAAGAAATTAGAGTTTATTTCTAATCCGATTAAGCTAAACGCAGTGCAAGCTATGATGTAATCTTAGCTTGCGCTGTTTTTTTATACTTTTTTATAGGAGGTTTCGAGATGGAAACGAAAGAATATTTAACGAACTATTATGAGAGCCACGATGAGAACGAACGTTTTGCCTCAAAGCACTCAGTGGTGGAATATATCACTACTATGAAATATATAGATAAGTATCTCAAGCCGAATATGCGAATTTTGGAGATCGGCGCGGCAACAGGGCGATACAGTCACGCTTTGGCGCAAAAGGGCTATTGTGTTGACGCGGTAGAATTGATTGAGCATAATATAGAAATCTTCAGGCAAAACACGCTTGATGGCGAATCCGTCACAATCACGCAAGGCAACGCTGTTGATTTGTCCGCTTTCGGGAGCGATACTTATGATATTACTCTGCTGCTCGGCCCGATGTATCATCTGTTCACAACCGACGATAAGCTGAAAGCCTTATCGGAGGCAATACGGGTGACAAAGAAAGGCGGTATGATTTTCGCATCATATTGTATGGGAGACGCGAGCGTTTTATCATACGGTTTTATCCGCGGTGAAATCTACGACCTTATTGAAAAATGTATGATCGACACGGAAACATTTGACACTTTCTCAAATCCGTGGGATATATTCGAGCTATACAGAAAAGAAGATATTGATAAACTCCGTTCAAGATTTAATGTTACACAGATTCATTTTGTCGCTACGGACGGTTATACAAACCATATGAGAGAGACCGTTGACCGAATGGACGATCGAATGTTTGAACTGTATTTGAAGTACCATCTTGCCGTTTGCGAAAGGCAAGACATGGTCGGCTACTCACATCATACACTTGATATATTCAGAAAGGAATGAGAATATGAACATAAGCATACGAACCGCCGTTATAGATGATTGCGAGCGTATTCGCCCGATTCAAAAAGAAATTGCCGACTTGCACCGTAAAGGCAGACCCGACCTATTCAAAACCGAAGCCCGTTACTTCACAAAGGAATCATTTCGGGAAAGATTGGACGACCCAAAGCACACGATTTACATTGCCGAAACAGATAACGGTGAGGTGGTAGGTTATGCTTTCGCTTGGATTATTTCCCACAGAAACCACTCGACATACATTGACTTTGACTGCCTCTATATTGATGATATTTGCGTCTTAAAATCTCATCAGGGAAACGGAATCGGACGAAGGCTGTTTGAGTGCTGCAAAGAAAAGGCTCAAGAGAAAAAATGTAAAATAATTGAGCTTGGTGTTTGGGAATTTAATAAAAACGCTATTGCGTTTTACGAAAACTGCGGAATGACAGTTCAAGTTCGCGGAATGGAATATAGATTGGAGGATTGAAAAATGATTACCCATAAAGGAACAAAAACAATACATACAGAAAGGCTTATATTACGAAAATTCACCATTGACGACGCCCGTGCAATGTTTGAA
The DNA here is from genome assembly GCA_947631705.1 of uncultured Clostridia bacterium. Lineage (GTDB taxonomy): Bacteria > Bacillota > Clostridia > Oscillospirales > Acutalibacteraceae > Eubacterium_R. The sequence continues at coordinate 3,827 of CANRMJ010000050.1, read as the reverse complement.
AATTGGGCAAACGATGAAAGAGTTACACGCTATCTGACCTGGCGCCCTCATGAGTCACCCGAAGCAACAAAACAACTTTTGGAAATTTGGTGTGCCGACTATGAGAATCCAAACACATATAATTGGGCGATGGAATATGACGGTGTGCCCATTGGCAATATCAGCGTAGTTCAGTTGAATGAAAAAAACGAATACGCGAATCTCGGCTACTGTATGGGTTGCGCTTATTGGAATAAAGGTCTTATGACCGAAGCCGCAAAAGTGGTTATCGACTTTTTGTTTTCAGAAGTCGGTGTGAACCGTGTTGAAATATCTCATGCCGTTAAAAATCCCGCCTCCGGCAGAGTTGCCCAAAAATGCGGTCTTACCCTTGAAGGAACAAGGCGTGAATATTTTAAAGCATCGAACGGAGAATTTCTTGATATATCCTATTATGGCATCATAAGGAGCGAATGGGAAAAAATTAAGCATTGATAGAGATTTTCTAAAAGCAGTTTATGAGATAATGAGCATAATTAAATCGGATTTTGTTAAATGTTTCGTTTTTGAAAACACAAGGAGGGATATAAAAATGAGCAAAGAACCGATAATTGAAACAGACAGGCTGGTTTTACGTCCTCTCACGCTTGATGACGCAGACGCATGTTTCAGCTGGAACAGCGATGAAAGGGTTACGAGATATATGTCGTATTCTACATATACAAATATCAGTCAAACGATTGATTGGATAAAGGCAACTTTAGTTGACGAAGATGAATGGACTTGGGCATTTGTTTTGAAAGAAGAGAATAAATAATCGGAACGGGGAGTATAGGACCGAGTGCTCGAATGAAAGGCTATTGGGGCATCGGATATAATCTTCATTATGATTATTGGCACAAAGGATATTGCACCGAGGCTATGCGCGCCATTATTGATTTTGCACATAAAGAGCTTGGCATAAATAAGATATGTTCAAGCCATGCAGCGGATAATCCGCGTTCGGGCAAGGTTATGGAAAAATGCGGTCTGAAATTCGACCGTTACGGAGAAAGCACAAAGCTTGACGGAAGTCAAACGTTCAAGACAAAGTTTTATAAAATGGAATTGAAATAAATTCCCGTTTATCGAAAAGAACAAAAAGGAACTCCTCACCGCCGATGTGGAAGTGATTAGTTGCCCGCTTGTATCAAACTCGGCATGAACATAAAAATAATCTTGCGGAGTTTGATACAAAGACAAGAAAACCCCAAAAGTGCGCCTTTGGTATAGATATTATCGGTAGATTTATCCGCTGGTTTGTGGTATAGTTTATTAAGGGTCGGAACTACATACATTATGTAAATTCGGATTTGAAACCGCCGAAATTTTAGGCTGTTTCCGCCCGATACAGGATGATATTAAAATCCGTGATATTCCTTGAAACTAAAGGCTTTGTCGCAGTTTACAGAGCTTGGTACAAAGGCGAGGAAAACCCCAAAAGTGCGCCCTTGCGGTGTATGTTGATTGAAGAGAAGAATGGGGGCAAATTGGAATATATGATAAATCGTTTGTTAATTGTTGATGGAAGTAATTTGCTGTTTCAAATGTTTTTTGGAATGCCTGCAAGGATCGTAAACAAGCAGGGCAAGCCGATCCACGGAACACTTGGATTTGTCGGCGCGTTGCTGAAAATAATTCGCAAAACCGAACCGACCCATGTAGTAGTGTTATTTGACGGAGAACATGAAAATGCGCGTTTAAAGCTAAATACTGATTATAAGGCAAACCGGCAGGATTACAGTAAAATACCGCAGGAAAAGAATCCTTTTTCCCAACTGCCCGATGTTTATGCCGCGCTTGATTATCTGGGAATTAAATTTGCGGAAACAGAAATTTGTGAAACAGATGATTGGATTGCGGGCTATGCGCTTACATACGGACAGAAAACGGATATCGTAATTTCCTCCTTTGACAGTGATTTTTTTCAGCTTATAACCGATAAGGTATCCGTACTGAGGTATCGCGGGGAGCGTACTGTTATCTGCACACCTGATTTTATAAAAAATAAATTTGGCATTACTCCTTCACAATATGCCGATTTTAAATCGCTCACCGGCGATACGTCAGATAATATTAAGGGTGCGGACAAAGTCGGCCCCAAAACAGCGGCTTATTTATTAGAAAGGTTTGGAACACTTGAAAATATCCTTGCAAACGCGGAAAAAATCGAGAGACCGTCTATAAAAAACTCCATTATCGGAAATATGGATCGATTGAAAAGCAACTATAAAATCATTAAATTGGAAAATTCAACATCTCTGCCGTTTGCGTTAGATTCTCTCGTCTATCGTTTTGAGGGTCTGACCACTACCGATGTTTTAAAAGGAATAGGGTTATACTAACAGGAAAGATTTTTTCCGTTTGTATCAAAATCGGCAGGGGACATAGATTTAGTCTCGCCGAGTTTAATACAAAGCCGAGGAAAACCCAAAAGTGCGCCTTTGGGTGTGAGCTTTCACTTGGAGTATATTTATTTTTGCGGCGTATAAGTCGGAATCAATGATGAAACGTGAGGAAGTGTGTTATGGACTGCCCTATTTCGCTTTACTATGATACAGAAATATCCAATGTCAAAACATTAGATTTATGTCGTGGTGATGATGATTACAGAAAAATATATTTTGTGACGGATGGGCAACGAAAACTTGTAATTAAACAACTATCCAACACCTTCAGCGACAAACGCAGAATTGAAGGATGGTTCAATCTGATGGATGAATACCGTAAAACGGGATTGTATTGTCCTGCTGTTGTACCGAATCGCAATAGAGAACTTCTTCACTGTGATACAATAGACGGACGTGATTATTATACGTTTGCCGAAGAATATTCCGTTTATAAAACAGCCGAACACATTGGCAGGGAAAAATACAGAGATGCTTTGGGGCACAATTGCTACACCCCGGATGTTATGCGCTCATTGGGGAAAATTGCCGCTGCAAAATTGGATATTTTGGATTGGCCTTCCGCATACTGTCTGCTTGAGCCGTTTTGCGCTCCCGATACCACCGACGAAGCAACCGCATGTGCTGTTGCGTTTGTGAAATATATAAGAGAAAACCTCCCCGCGCATTTGTCGCGGTCTGAGGCTCTTTTGGAAATGTTTTATAAACGACAAAAAGAATTAAGCACGGTATATCCTTTATTGCCGACATCATGTTTTCAAGCTGATTTGAACGATAGTAATATACTTCTTGATGAGAACAATCATTTTGCGGGCTTGATTGATTTCAATTTATGCGGGAAAGAGCCGGTTCTTAACTATGCTGTACGGGAAGCGCTATGGGGCGTTTCCGATAAGCGATTGTTCGGAGAAAAAGGCAGCAGGCTGTATTTCTATGATAAGACGTTGGACGACCTTCGGATAAAATTGTTCTTGGAAAATATGAGCTATATTCAAGAAAACTACGAGTTTAGTGTTTTGGAAAAAAAGGCGTTCCCGATTTTATTTCGGTATATGAACTCGTTTTGGTGGTTTCATTTGGGTGAAATTAAATTGATAAAAGAGGATCAATACAAAATAACGCAACTCCTTGACTGGTTGGAGTACCAAATGACACGAGATGACATACGGTTGCCGTAGATTTTTCACATTTTTATGTTAAACTTGAGCAAAGCACAGTACGATCGGGATTTGCGGAGGAAGATTCTATGGATTGTATATTCTGTAAAATTATAGCTGGACATATACCATGTTTGAAAGTGTACGAAGACGAGCATACATTGGTAATTATGGATATTGCAGGGGATGTGGACGGCCATATGCTTGCTATTCCTAAAAAACATATTGATAACATTCTCGATTG
>CANRMJ010000049.1 GCA_947631705.1 uncultured Clostridia bacterium | reverse complement strand
ATTTTTGGCAAAAAACTACCGGGACTCACTTTTTCGTGAATCCCGGTTTTTTCTTTGGCTGTTTTTTTACAGCGCCTATCATTATGCATTTTCTGTTTTCTTTTCCTCTGTTGAATTCTCATTTTCGGCGTCATCATTCATTTTAAACACATAATCCTTGCCGGGAAGAACAGCGTTCAAAATAATTCCCGCAAGAGCCGCAACCGCAAGAGCGGTAAGACTGATATTGAACTTGCCGATTGAAAAATCAACCGAGCCTATACCAAGTGCGCATACAAGAATAACAGCCGTGATGATAAGGTTGCGCGATTTTGTTAAATCAACCTTGTTTTCAACCATATTTCTTACACCGATACCTGAAATCATACCGTAGAGAACAAAAGATACTCCGCCGATAATAGACGCAGGAATCGTATTTACAACGGCAGCGAACTTGGGTGAAAACGAAAGAAGGACTGCTACAACAGCGGCAATTCTGACAACTCTTGGATCGTATACTTTCGTTAATGCAAGAACGCCCGTGTTTTCGCCGTATGTGGTGTTTGCCGGACCGCCGAAAAGAGCGGAAAGAGATGTTGCGAGACCGTCACCGACAAGCGTTCTTTTAAGTCCGGGATCCGCAAGGAAATTTTTGCCTGTTGTTGCACTTATCGCCGAAATATCTCCTATATGCTCCATCATTGTTGCAAGTGATATCGGAACAATGGCAATAATCGCGCTGACAGCCAATCCCCTGTCGCTTACATTTCCGAAAACTATTCCGTCACGCGAGATGGGAAGACCTATCCATTGCGCCTCTTTTATTGCCGTAAAATCAACCTGCTTTAAGCAAACGGCAAGAATATAGGAAACAACAATGCCGATAAGTATCGGAATGATTTTAACCATTCCCTTGCCCCAAATATTGCAGATAATAATAACTGCAAGGGCAACAATAGCGATAAGCCAGTTTGTTTTGCAATTGTCTACGGCAGAGCCCGCAAGGCTTAAACCTATTGCGATTATAATAGGACCCGTTACAACGGGCGGGAAAAATTTCATTACCTTTTGAATCGGGAAAAGTGCAAAAAGTGCGGCAAGAACAAGATAAATCAGACCCGCGCACGCAACACCGAGGCAAGCGTACGGAAGCATTTCCTTGTTGGGTGTGCCGTCAACCATCGGCGCAACAGCGGCGTAACCGCCAAGAAATGCGAATGAAGAACCGAGAAATGCGGGCACCTTGCCCTTTGTGATAAGATGGAATAAAAGCGTGCCGATTCCCGCCATAAGAAGCGTGGTTTGCATATTAAGACCTGTTAACAGCGGAACAAGAACAGTTGCGCCGAACATTGCAAAGGTATGCTGGAATCCGAGAATCAGCATTTTCGGTTTGCCGAGTGTTCTGGCATCATAAATGCCCTGATTGCCCAAAGAAACCTTTTTTGTTTTGTCCTTCTTCATTTTTTATCCTCCTTTATTTCGTGCCGAATATTCTGTCTCCGGCATCGCCGAGGCCGGGAACGATATATCCGTTTTCATTGAGATGATCGTCAAGCCCTGCCGCTAAAATATCAACGTCGGGATGGGCTTTTTTTAGTGCCTCAAGCCCTTCGGGAGCGGCAATTATACACAAGAATTTGATTGAACGGGGATTTCTTTTCTTAATCTGCCCTATCGCGTCTATCGCCGAGCCGCCGGTTGCAAGCATCGGATCAACAACAAACACGTCGCGTTCCTCAATGTCCTTCGGTAGCTTACAGTAATACTCAACAGGTTCAAGCGTTGTTTCATCCCTGTAAAGACCTATATGACCGACCCTTGCCGATGGAACGAGTTCAAGAGCTCCCGCCACCATGCCGAGTCCGGCGCGCAGAATAGGAACGAAAGCAAGCTTTCTGCCGGCAATTTCCTTGCAATGCGCAATGCCGCATGGCGTTTGAACATCTTTACTTTCAAGCGGCAGATCCCTCGTTGCGTCATAAATCATAAGCATGGCAATTTCGTTAACAAGATCGCGAAACTGCTTTGTGCTCGTTGAGACGTCGCGAAGAATACTCAGCTTGTGCTGAATAAGAGGATGATCCATTATTATGACTTTTCTTTCCATAATATCTGTTTCCTTTCGCATTTTATCTATTATAACATATCATACACAAAAATTTTTTTCAACAAAATGCGACTTACAAAATAGTTACAAAACAGTAAAAGCCTCACAGGTATACCCTATGAGGCGCAGTATATATAATAACTTCTCAATCCTTTAATATATGTTTTACCGATACAGCAAGGAAAATTGTTTATGCGCGGACAAAAACATAAAGATCGGGTTTCATACCGCCATAAATATAGTTGCCCATTTTCCACTCCAAAAACAAATACTCCACACCGTTTATAACATATATTTCATAAGCGGCCACGGTTGCACGATGCAGATTAATAACATAACCTTTTGTCCATTTGTCGTGCCATTTCTCATCCATAGTAGTCTGTTCCAAACTGCCATCACGGAAAAAATTTATTTCTTTCAGATAAAGACTTTCACTCACATTGTCAGGGGAAAAGCTTTCTATTGTATCGACAAAACCAACGGATTTCCATTTTCCGATCACTCGCCCGTCGTAAATGAATGGGAGGTCAATATTATCGTGCCTTCCGAGAGTTGCTTTTTTATAGTGTTTGGAATTGACCTTAACGAAAATCTCGGTTTTATTTTCAAGTCTGAAAAACAGGTATTCTTTGTCATTGATTTTATGTATATCGTATCTATATGTAATGATAGGCTCATTACCGCCGTAATGTATCAAAAGAATTCCCTTTGTCCAACCTTCAAATATCCAATAACCTTCACCGTTTGGCAAAAAATACAGCGTATCATATTCACCGCTTTTTTCGTTTAATTCATCAAGCGAAGTGCAATATGTATTTCCGATCCAACCGATATTTTTCCATTTTCCCATTACGGCGTCATCATTTAAAAATTCCATTCCGTTTGCAATTTTCATTATATTCTCCTTTAGTTTCACAAACGATAACCCTTAAAAAATTCCGATTTTTTTATGCTCATTTTCCAAGATTATAAACTATTTCGCGATTTATATTTGATACATCGACAAACCGAGATTCAGCTTATATTTCTTTTACAAAAATATTATCAATATCACCGCTAAAGTTTTGCATTTCATCAATTTTAATAAAACCGTATTTTTCGTAAAATCCAATCATATCTGAAGGAATAAAGACCTTTGAAAATCCTTGTTCTTTTGCATAAGAAATAACCGTTTCAATCATTTTTTCACTAATTCGATTGCCACGATATGATTCATCAACAAAGATACTGCTTATCCACGGGGAATATCTGTTCTCCGGATAATAATCGGTTTTTAAAAAAGTACAAAAACCAATAACCTTATCTTCTGATACAACGGCAAAAACACTTTCCCATTCAGTAAAAGCGTTTCGTTTCATCATATCGGCAAGGTGCCTGCCGACGATCCACGAGCAACTTTGGGCGTAGCTGATAAGCTCATTCCATTTTTCACTATTCTTCTCGATTCTTGATATATTCATAATATTGTCACCTTGATTAGTCTTTATAAGTTAATTTGATTCTTGTTTGTTCAGCTCCATAAACTTTGATTTGGTTATTTCAATTATATCAGCTTTTAAGTATTGTGCAAATATTGTATAGAAAAAATATTTTCACAAACAAAAAAATAAAACCCCGAAATCCGCATAAACACAGGCAATTTCGAGGTTTTATTTTGGTGGCTCATCGGGGAATCGAACCCCGGACACCTTGATTAAAAGTCAAGTGCTCTGCCATCTGAGCTAATGAACCGAATCACCCTAATAAAAGGGTGTTGGCTGGGGAGGCAGGATTCGAACCTACGAGTGAGGGAGTCAAAGTCCCTTGCCTTACCGCTTGGCGACACCCCAATATTTTGGGATATTTAAATAAAGTGGGGTGGAATGTGGGAGTCGAACCCACGACCTCCAGTGCCACAAACTGGCGCTCTAACCAACTGAACTAATTCCACCAAATAGAACCGCGCGCTTGGGGGACAAGACTTTGAGAAAAGCGTTTTTTAATGCACACAGGGTGTTGACCGCGTCCCTCAAGCACAAAAATGGCGCGCTTGGGGGGACTCGAACCTCCGACCCACCGCTTAGAAGGCGGTTGCTCTATCCAGCTGAGCTACAAACGCGTATGGAGCGGGTGAAGGGAATCGAACCCTCGTATTCAGCTTGGAAGGCTGACATTCTACCATTGAACTACACCCGCATATGCGACGGTCATTATTATAATAAATGACCGCCGAACTGTCAAGTCTTTTTTGAAAATTCAATTAATCTTTATGTCAATTTTTTCATTTGCAGTAAGCGTGAATTTGCTTATAACTGTGTCAAGATTAAACACTATCGCAGCGGCAAGCTGATCCTCAACGTTTCTTCTTACCGAATCGCGTAGTGCGCGAGCGTTTTTCTTTGAACCATAGGAATCCTTTGCAATGAACACGGGAACGGAATCGTCGTACACAAGCTCTATCGCCTTGTCTTTGAGGCTTTCGGCAAGCTCGTCAAGCATCAGACGCGCGATTTTTTCAAAATTATCGAATGACAAAGTGTTGAAAAGAATAATCTCGTCTACCCTGCCGAGAAATTCCGGCCGCAAAAAACGCTCAAGCGCTTTCATCGCAACGTCTTTATTGATTTCATTTTCGCTCTTTCCGAATCCCATTGTTGAGGTATCGGTAGATCCGGCGTTTGACGTCATAATTATAATTGTGTTTTCAAAGTTTACGGTTCTTCCCTGCGAATCCGTTATTCTGCCTTCATCAAGAATCTGAAGAAGAATATTAAGAACATCTCGGTGCGCTTTTTCTATTTCATCAAAAAGTATAACGCTGTAAGGCTTTCTTCTTATTTTTTCCGTGAGCTGACCGGCATCGTCATATCCCACATATCCCGGAGGAGAGCCGATAATTCTTGAAACGCTGAATTTTTCCATATATTCGCTCATGTCTAGGCGTATAAGAGATTCCGGCGAATCAAACAGATATTCGGCAAGCTGTTTGACAAGCTCTGTTTTGCCCACACCTGTGGGACCGACAAATATAAACGACTGTGGACGTTTTTTCGGACTTATCTGCACTCTGCCTCTGCGAACTGCCGCCGCAACCTTATCTATCGCATCGTCCTGTCCTATGATATGGGCTTTAAGCTCCTCTTCAAGACCCGCGAGCTTTTTGATGTCACCGGCTTCGATTTTTGACGCCGGTATACCCGTCCACATAGATACAACTTTCGCGAGATCCTGCTCAAGCACCTGATTGTCTTTTGCTTTTTCGGCAAGTTCGGGCAACCTTTCATCAAGCTGCATCGCCTCCGATCTCAGCTTTGAAACAAGCTCGTAATCAATTTGATTGTCCTCATCGGGCATTGAGGCGTCGTCTATTCTCTCAAGCAAATTATGCTTTTTTTCAAGCATAATCTGATAATCAGATATGGCGGGATTGCGCAGATTGGCACAGGTGCACGCCTCGTCAAGCAAATCTATCGCTTTGTCGGGAAGATATCTGTCTGTAACAAAGCGCTCGGACATAGTTACGGCTCTGTAAACCAAACTGTCTGAAATCCGCACCTTGTGATAATTTTCATAATAAGATTTTATTCCGAGCAACATTCTGTATGCGTCTTGAACAGACGGTTCCTCTATTTTGATCGGCTGAAAACGCCTTTCCAGAGCGGCGTCCTTTTCTATATATTTTCTGTATTCGTTAAATGTTGTTGCGCCGATAACCTGAATTTCACCGCGTGAAAGGGCGGGCTTCAAAATATTTGCGGCATTCATCGTTCCCTCACTGTCGCCCGTGCCAACAAGATTATGAACCTCGTCGATAAACAAAATTATATTTCCCGCCTGCTTAACCTCGTCAACAAGTCCCTTGATTCTGCCCTCAAACTGACCTCTGAACTGAGTTCCCGCAACAAGAGCCGTTAAATCAAGAAGATGAATCTCCTTATTCAACAACTTTGCGGGCACTTCACCCTTGGCAATTCGTATTGCAAGACCTTCGGCAATAGCCGTTTTGCCGACTCCGGGCTCGCCGATAAGGCAGGGATTGTTCTTTGTTCTTCTGCAAAGAATCTGAATGGCGCGCGAAATTTCCTTCTCGCGCCCTATAATATTGTCTATACCGCCTCTTTTAGCCTTTTCGGTTAGATTGTCGCAGTAATTATTTAAAAACTTTTTAGAATCATCCTGAGCGTTTTTCTTGTTCTTTTTTCCGCCTTTTTTCTTCGTTTCCTCATTCTTCGGTGAGCCGCCGTTTATTATATTTGAAAAAGGAAATGTTTGGGCTCCGTCCATATTTTCCTGATTAAACATTTCACCGAGGGAACCAAAGTCAAAATCACTCATATTTTCCATAAAACTGCTCATTTGCTCGCTTGCGGCCTCCAACTCCTCATCAGAAACCCCAAGCTGGTCAATCATCTGATTGATAGTGCCAACATTGAGTTCCCTTGCACATTTGATACAAAGACCCTCCGGCACCACCTTGCCGTTATCCATTTTTTGTATAAATACTACCGCAGGGCGCTCACCGCATCTGCTGCACATCTGTTTTTTCATTAAAAAACAATTTCTCCTTTAATTATTCTGCTTTTTCTCTTTAATTTGGCGAATAAATCCGGGTATATATCCGAGAAGCGACGCAAGAGTGCACACAGCCGAAATACTTACCAAAATCCATGTTATAACGTTTGGGAGCGTAAATCCCGTAACGCCGCAAAGCGCTCCGTTTTCGCCGAAACCGAGCACAAAAATCATTACTATACAAAATACCGTTGTTGCAACCTTGCCCCAAATTTCCGCCGCAACAGGGCGCAAGCCATTGGATATAAGAATTGCTCCTCCGATTAACATTATTACCTCTTTTATAATGAAAAACATAAATAGATATTTAATAGCGTTATCCCAGTATTTGATTATTAGAACAACCACAATTGAAATTTGCGAGAGCTTATCTGCTATCGGGTCAAGCAGCTTACCGAGCGCCGAAATCTGATTGAATTTTCTTGCAATCATACCGTCAAACAAATCGGTGAGCTCAGCAAAGATTATAATTGCGATTGCGACTATATAATGTTCTTTCAAAAACAGAACGGCAAAAACCGGAATAAGCAAAATTCTTATAACGGAAAGAAGATTGGGAATCGTCAGACACCCTTTGAACAGGTCTTTTAAATTTGTTTTAAAATCGCTCATATTTTCAATTTCCTTTCATCCGAAATTAAGAATAATCACTTAAAAATTAATTAAGGGGTTAAATTTGTTTACAAATTCAATCACAACGCTTGTTTTCATCAAGTCAACAAAGCCGCCGCTTGCCGAAACATTTTCAGTTATATAGAAACCGACTGCCGAAATCGCAACAACGGCGATTGCCGCCTTCAGCGCACCCAAAAGCGCGCCTAAAAATTTATCCGTTTTCTTAATCGGGGAGTCTTTTCCGTTTATTATTTTCTTAATCAATATCGTTACAATCCAAGTTATAACATATATAGTTAAAATAGTCAAAATAAATATTAAAATTTCAAAAACTATTTTTGCCGCGGGGTCTATAATATTATTCATAATCTGCTCTGCTGCCGTATGCGCATCGGAATTGTTTATCGCTAAAAAATCAGCCGAATTTTTTATTGCGTCAGGCAAGCTGTTAAAGCTGTCTTTCAGAGAGTTTATGTATTCGTTAACACTTCCGCTCTCAATCTTTTTTATAACCGTTTCACTTATTTTCGCGCGAAAATAATCAACATAAATTTTTTCGCTGTAATTTTTTGCCGCGTAAAACGCAAGCGGAACGCTTACGCCGAATCTTACGAGCGACAGGAGCGACAGCACAAACCCGCGCGCGTATCCCGCACCCACCATAATAAGAATCAGTGCGGCAAGAAACAAATCAACATAATTCATAAAATCACCTTATAAAACGGAAAGTCGAAAACGGTTTAAAAAGCTGATTTGCTTTAATTAACCGTTTATCAGCTCCAGCACGGAATGATGCCTTGCAAATATTTTAGATGACATCTGCCGGATTTCTAAATATGAATCGTCTGCGTTTATTCTCTCCTTTTCCTTACCGTTAGATAGTCTGAAAGACACTATTTCGCTGCTTGTGAGAGCGGTCATTGCCGTTCCCGACGCTGTTACGTCTTTAATTTCGGAATCAATATCTGCCTGAGATTTGATTTTGCCCGATGGCTTCACATATGATAATTTATTAGTAATTGCGCCCGAATATTCGCCGAATCCTATAATCAGATGATCGGAAGGGTTATAACAGTATGAAACCGTGCTGATGCTCCCCTGCTCATAGACGGCAATTTCTTTATTGAGAGACAAAATCACACTTACAAAATCATCTCCGACAACATATAAGCTGTCTGACGCAAAATGAAGATTAAGAACAGACGAGCCTTCATAAACAAATTGCGCCACGGGCTCGGAATCTTTAACAGCCATAGTATATACCGTTGTTTTGAGCTTTGCGTTTTCTGAGCCTACAACGGCAAACGCTATGCTTTTACCGCTGTTGTCTATTGCGATAGAGGTAACGTATCCGCTTGTGCTGTAATTCATTTTTTCATTCAGTGATTTGCCGAGAACAGAAATATCGCTTTTCTCAACTCCGCCAACGGTTGCAAGAGCAACGATTCCTGTATCGGAAACATCTGCACAGAGAATAGCGCCGTCCGCCTTATTTTCATAAATATTTTCGGTGGTGCCGTCGAGCCTGTAAACGTCTGAGCCCTGATCCGCAATAACCGAATAACCGCCGCTTATGCTTATTACGGGATTTGCATATCCATGCTCGTCCCGCATAAGAACTTCGGCGTCGGACGCGTCGATTACGCTGTATGATTCGTCTGTTAAAACGGAAATTTTTCCGTTAATTGCCGAAATCACGGTGTTTTCCGTTGTATCAAGATTAATGGGGAATTTTTTTTCATCGGAAACAACCGATGATATCCCCGCGCCGTCTTTCCCGGTAACAATATCACCTAAACGCGAAAAATTTATTTCGCTTATTTTCATTGCGAGAAGAATAACCACTGCGATGATTGCAATGATCCATAGCGTTTTTCTTATTTTCTGATTCTTTGCATTCTTCTTTGCCTTGCGTCTGTTTTCACGCTGATTGGTTGCCATATTTCTCCTTTGCTTTTCAGTAATTAACCTTGTTTAGATAAAGTCCTTGCGGAGGCGCGGTTTTTCCCGCCCTTTTTCTTTCTCCGCTCAAAATTATATTTTTAAGCTCGCCCTGTTTTATTTTTCCCTCGTTAATAAAAAGCAGGGTTCCCGCCATTATTCTTACCATATTATATAAAAAGCCGTCTGCCTCAACACGAAAATAAACCATATCGCCTTCACGCCAAACATCAAAGGCTTTCACTGTTCTGACAGTGCCCTCAACCTTTGAATTAGCAGAACAAAAGCCCCTGAAATCATGCGTTCCAACAAACGCCTGCGCCTCTTTGCGAAGATAATCCGTGTCAATCGGATATCTGTAATGATACGCATAATTCTTTAAAAAAGGATCTCTGATTCTTCCGTTGTAAATTTTATAAATATATTCCTTTGATTTAACATTATAACGCGGATGGAAACCGCTTTCAACTTCTTTGCAGCTTAAAACCGCAATATCTTTAGGAAGATAAGTATTCAAAGCCATAACTATGCTTTCATTATCTATTTCCATATCGGTTTTCAGCGTCAGACAATAAACATTTGCGTGAACGCCGCTGTCTGTTCTGCTGCAACCCTTAACATCGGGTCGAACGTTAAAGAGCTTTTGAGCGGCGTCCTGAAAGACCTGCTGCACCGTAACCGCGTTGCTCTGCACCTGCCAGCCGTGATAATCAGTGCCGTCATAAGCTATTTCAAGCAATAAATTTCTCATAGCACAGGCGCCGCCAATCCGTTTAGAATAAACACGAGCACCGCTGCCGCACACACAATCAAAAGTGCCAAATAATCTCTTTTTCGCATCTTAACCGTTTTCATTTTCGTTCTGCCCTCGCCGCCGCGATAGCAGCGGCACTCCATAGCATACGCCAGCTCAGACGCTCTGCGAAACGAAGAAATGAAAAGCGGGATCAATATCGGCAGGAGCGCCTTTATTCGCTGCACAAGACCGCCCGTGCCTATATCGGCGCCTCTTGATTTCTGTGCGTCTGTAATTTTTTCCGTTTCCTCAATAAGCGTTGGAATAAAGCGCAGCGCAATAGTCATAGTCATAGCAATAACGTGAACGTCCACATGAATATATTTAAGCGGCTTTAAAAGCCTTTCCATTGCGTCAGTTAAATCAGTGGGCGTTGTTGTGTATGTCAAAAGCGAACCCGATATCACAAGAATTATTATTCGTGCCGCCGTAAAAATCGCGTTAAAAATTCCGTCTGTTGTAACGGAAAACTTCCAAACCGTGAAAAGCGGTTCTCCCTCTCCGTAAAACAAATTTATAACTGCCGTAAAAACAATGATTATTCCTATCGGTTTAACGCCTTTTATAATGGTTTTTAAAGAGATTTTGCTTGCCGCCGCCGTCAATAAAACAAATAAAATCATAAGGGCGAGCGAATAAAAATTTTTGCTTAAAAACAGCAGCACGATAAGAACCATCGTGAGCAGTATTTTCATTCTGGCGTCCATATTGTGAACAACCGATTTACCGGGGAAATATTGACCGATAGTAATATCACTCAGCATTTTTGCGCTCCTTTCTTTAAGGCAAGGAGCCTTTTTAATTCCTTTTCTCCCTCATCAACAGTATAAATATCGGTTCTGCAATCCACGCCTGATTCTTTGAGTTTAAGAAAAATTTCGGTAATCTGCGGAACGTTAAGCCCCATTTCTTTAAGCTCTCTGCCATGTGAATAAACTTCATTTACGGTGCCGAACATTGCAACGCCGCCTTTATTCATAACAAGCACTTTTTTGCAGAGCCTTGCAACCTCCTCCATTGAGTGGGAGACCATAATCACAATACTGCACGTTTCGTGCTGATATTCCTTAATTAAATCGAGAATAACCTTTCTGCCTTTGGGATCCAATCCCGCGCAAGGCTCGTCAAGGATAAGAATCTGCGGCTCCATCGCGATTACAGAGGCAATCGCAACGCGCCTTTTTTGACCGCCGGACAAATCAAACGGCGACCTGTTCATAAGAGCGCGGTTAAGCCCGACAAAATCCATGCTTTTACATACTCGTCTTTTTATTTCATCATCGGAAAGACCCATCTGCTTAGGACCGTAGGCGATCTCTTTAAAAACGCTTTCCTCAAAAATTTGGTATTCAGGATACTGAAAACAGAGTCCCACGGTAAATCTTACATTTCTGATATTTTTTCTGTTTTTCTTAGACCATATATTTTCGCCGTTCAAAATCACCGAGCCGCTGCAGGGCTCCAAAAGCCCGTTGCAATGGCGGATAAGAGTTGATTTCCCGCTGCCTGTATGACCGATTATACCAATCAAATCACCCTCTTCGGCAGAAAAACTAACGTTGTTTACCGCAGCGGTTTCAAAAGGAGTTCCGGCGCCGTAAAGATATTTTAAATTTTCGCAAACCAACACAGGCACCGAATCCACACAACCTTTCCGACTGCAAAATCAACAATAATACACGCTCCCGCCTCAGCAGCTCAGGGCGTGATTTAAGAGGGTGGTAAATCGCTTACGCCCTCAGCAAATTATTTATATATTCAACGCATTCATCCGCGTTTAAAACAGCTTTGGATTTTTTAAATCCCATTCTGTAAATAAGCTCTGTCGCCTGCGGTACATCAAGGCCGAGCGCCTTCATTTCGCCTACCCGTGAAAACACATCAGCGGGCGCTCCGTCAGCCTTTATTTCGCCGCTGTCGAGCACAACAACTCTGTCTGCCTCAACCGCCTCGTCCATATAATGAGTTATAAGAACGATGGTAATACCCTCTTCCCGATTGAGCCTTTTTATCGTTTCCATAACCTCCGCACGACCGTTTGGGTCAAGCATTGCGGTGGGTTCATCAAGCACGATGCACTGAGGTCTCATAGCTATGATTCCCGCAACGGCAACACGCTGTTTCTGACCGCCGGAAAGCTTATGAGGCGCTTTTTCACGCAAATCGTATATGCCAACCGTTTTAAGAGCCTCATCAACTCTCTTTCTGCATTCTTCGGGAGGTATTCCGAGATTTTCAACGCCGAAAGCAACGTCCTCTTCAACGACTGACGCAACGATCTGATTATCGGGATTTTGAAAAACCATGCCAACTTTTTTGCGGATATTGTATATATTTTCCTCGCTGTCGGTTTTAATACCGTCCACCGTAACCGAGCCGCTCTGCGGCACAAGTATGCCGTTTGTGAGCTTGGCAACAGTTGATTTTCCCGAACCGTTGTGACCGAGCACCGCAACAAAGCTGCCCTTTTCAACCGTGAAATTAAAGTCTTTTAAAACGCTTTCCTCTTTTGGTTTATCGTTGTCATCCTCGGTAATATATGAAAAATCCACATTTTCAAATCTTATTAAATCCATTTATCTAAGCCAGACGGCGGACGCCCCGCAAGGAAGTATCCCGCCGTTTGATGAAACGGGAAGACCGATTTCATCAGCGGTTACACTTCCGCCCTTCTCTTTCACTACAATATCTTCAAGTATATATTTCATAACAGACGCCGAAAGCCCTGTTGTGTATGAATTCAAAAGCACCATAAGCGCTTTTTCGGACAATAATTCCTTTATCATCACGACAAAGTCATACAGCAAATCCTCAAGACGCCACAGTTCACCTTTCGGTCCTCTACCGTATGACGGCGGATCAAGAATAATTATGTCATATTTATTTCCTCGCCTTATTTCACGCTGAACGAATTTTACGCAATCGTCAACTATCCAGCGGCATGGCTTTTCCCGAAGCCCCGACGCGGCTATATTTTCCTTTGCCCACGCCGTCATTCCCTTAGACGCGTCAACATGAACAACTGAAGCTCCCTCTTTTAGGCAGGCGGCAGTTGCGCCTCCCGTATAGGCAAACAGATTCAACACTCTGATATCGCTCCTGCCGCTGTTTCTTATAATATCTCGTGTAAAATCCCAGTTCACTGCCTGCTCAGGAAAAAGCCCCGTGTGTTTAAATCCCGTGGTTCTTATATTAAAAGTTAAGTCCTTATAGCAAATCTGCCACGTATCGGGCATATTTTTATATTCATTCCACTGACCGCCGCCTGAGCTTGAGCGCACATAGCGCGCGTTTGCCTGTTTCCAAAGCCCGTTTTTCTTAGCGCTTTTCCAGATAACCTGCGGGTCGGGGCGAATAAGAATTTGGTTTCCCCATCGTTCCAGCTTTTCACCGCAGGAGCAATCTATCAGTTCGTAATCTTTCCAATCGGCAGTAAATCTCATCAGCTCAGTCTTTCTCTAACCACGTCGGCAATTCCGTTTCCGAGTTCTGTTATTTTATCAATATCCTTGCCCTCCAGCATTACACGCACAAGCGGCTCGGTGCCCGACACGCGGACAAGAACCCTGCCGTCCCCGTGAAGCTCCATTTCTGCCTCTTGAACGGCAGATATGATATATTCATCATTGTTGTATTTCTGTTTTCCCTCCGGCGTTACCTCAACGTTAATAAGCACCTGCGGATAAACCGTCATAATCTCAGCAAGTTCACCCAGGGTTGCGCCGCTTTTTACAATCGTTTCAATCAGTTTAACTCCTGAAAGTTCTCCGTCTCCGGTGGTTGCGTAATCAAGAAAAATTACGTGCCCGCTCTGTTCTCCGCCGATATTGTAGCCCTTTTTAAGCATACGCTCAAGCACATATCTGTCTCCAACCGCGGTTTTTGAGCAATGTATGCCGTTTTCCTCGCAAAACTTAAAAAATCCCATATTACTCATAACTGTAACAACAGCCGTGTTCTGCGCAAGACGACCGTCCTGTTTCATCTGCGTTGCGCAAATTGCTATGATCTTATCACCGTCTATAAGATTTCCGTTTTCGTCAACGGCAAGCATACGGTCGGCGTCGCCGTCAAAGGCAATGCCCAAATCAAGCTTATTTGCCTTAACAAACTCCATAAGCTCCTCGGGATGGGTTGAGCCGCAGGCTTTGTTGATATTAACGCCGTCCGGCGTATCAGAAAGCATATGGCATTTTGCGCCGAGGCGCGTAAATATTTCCTTTGCACAAACCGACGCCGAGCCGTTCGCCGTGTCGATAGCTATATTTATCCCGTCAAATCTGACTTCGCTTACCGACACAACGTGCTCTATATAATCCTCAACGGCAGTTTTGCAAAATACTCTTTTGCCAACCTCTCCTCCGAGCTTAACTTCTATTTTTTCCGATTTATCAAGTATAATTGATTCTATTTCGTCTTCAATTTCATCAGCAAGCTTATAGCCGCTGCTCTGAAAAATCT
>CANRMJ010000048.1 GCA_947631705.1 uncultured Clostridia bacterium | reverse complement strand
GGAGAAATATTAGCCGTCCATTGCGCCGCTAAATTAAAACAAGGAGGAAACCATGGAAAAAGCAGAGTTGATTCAACAGGTCGTAAAACAATATGACGATGCAAAAAAACTGCAGGATATGCAGGAGCCCACCTTTTTATCTGTGATCGGAAAAGCGTATCACGAAAATTATCTTTCTCGCCTAATTGCTTATGCGCTGAAAAAAGACAAGAACTTTCTTCGCAACCTTCTCGGCTTTCGGCAAAATTTTCCCGTGCCGGTCAAGCTCGGCGACCCAACCGTCGAGTATGAAAAATACATGGACGGAAGCCGGGCAGATATTTTCATTGTAATACCCGACGGGAAAATCACGGTTACGATTGAAAACAAAACCGATACATGGGAGCATGACGACCAAACACGAGCGTATTATGACTGGGTCGAGAAGGAATACCCCAAATACACGAATTATTTCTTTTATCTCTGCCCGAACTACAATCCGTCCACGCCGAGCTGCAAGGCATACAAAACCGTTACCTATGCAGCGCTGGCAGATATGATCCCGAAGGATACGGACGACCCGATCATCCGGGATTTGAAAAAACACAGTGAAGATAAATTGGGAGTGAATAACATGGGACTTAAAAACTATGATATTAAGGTCATTAAACACTATGATGAGCTTACGAAGATTCTTTCGGAAGCCAAACAACATATTGCGGATTATCAAAATGCGGCGATAGAGGAAATAAAAGAAAAGCTGATGAGCGATTACCGATTTTATTGGTGGAAAGATTGGGACGAAGTAGAAAACAAGGATCAAATTCCAAATCCGCTGTTGATTGAAACCGATCCTGCCCGCGGTATCATCAGCTCTTATCGTCTTTATAAGCCGGAATGGTACGAGAGAGATTTGTATTATTTCTATGTTGAAATTTTATTTGTGCATGAAAAAAATTACGGAGATATTCGAGGAATTCGGTATCAACGCACGCTTAAAGTTCCAACAAAGAATGAAGTAAGCATAACCGAAGACCGTTTGCGTGAACCGGGCATAAAAATTGATTTTTATGGGCAATATGGGGTTCTGGAATCTCTGGAACCAACCTACTTTTCCGGCGATGATATATGGGAAAATCCGGATGAAAATTGGAAAGAAAAATTTATCACCGATGCGACCAAAATTTTACCCCGTCTGCTGGAAACGCAAAGCGAAGAATTCGAGAAGATCAAAGGCGTTATATCAAAGCCGGAATAAACAAAGCCGATTTGGGATCAACGTGCATAAATCAATTTTTTTAAAGGAGAAAAGAACTATGGGATTCAAACTGAAAAGCGGTGTGCTGAAAGGATAAGCATTTGATTTTTGCCAAGGATTATTTTGGGAAAACGCTGAAAATGAACATCCGCAATATGACAGACAGCTCAAAGCCCTATTATTTTATCTATGAGGAAACCGACTTTGACGGCAGCAATGACAGCACCGTGATCAACGCGATCCCTGTGCGCCTTTTGACCGATGCGAAAAGAAGAAAGCCAAAGGTGTGCAGCGCTGTATATCCTTCCTGCCTGCCGATTCGGAAAAAGCTCCCATAACCGGCTTTTATACAGAAAACCGGGTCGTCCGCATCCCCGTCTGAAACGAAAAACGCACATCGGCAAACGCAACGCCGATGTGTGTTTTTCTGTATCCGAATATACGGCCGTCGCGTTGACAGAATGATAAGTTTATGATATGATAAATATAATAATTTGATATTAAAAAGTTTGTTTCGCGAGGTGAAAAACTGATGATTTTTTCAAAAGAGATTAAACGCCTGCGACTGAGTGTATTCCTAACCCAGGAGGAATTTGCGAGGAAGCTCGGTGTAACGGCCGTTACCGTTGCACGCTGGGAATCGGGAAAGACAACTCCGTCCTTAAAGGCTATGCGGAAAATCGACGCCTTTTGCAAAGAAAATGAAATTGATTTTGATATCCGAAAGTCCACTGTGGAGGAGGATGAACAATCATGAGCCATACTCCCTATCCGCTCTCCAAATCCCGATACTGTTCGGCAGTGCAGTGCCCGAAAATGCTGTGGCTCAAGAAAAATCGCCCCGAAGTTTTCGATTCCGGCGTTCTGAACGAATCGGCGCTGGAAACAGGTTCTCAGGTCGGCGATCTGGCAATGGGACTGTTCGGCGACTTTGTCGAGGTTCCCTACGGCGATCTCGGCGAGATGGTTAAGACAACAAAGAACCTGCTTGCGCGCGGTACGCCGGTCATCGCTGAGGCGTCCTTCTCGGCAGGCGGACTGTTTTGCAGCGTCGATATACTGAAAAGCCTCGGAAGCGGGAACGTGGAGCTTTATGAAGTTAAGTACACATAAATAAGCAATATGAGCGGCAGGGCGAGCTTGACATTCACGGGTTGTTTTGCGTAGAGGAAATCACCGAACGCGTCCGGCAGATGCAGTCGGAGGTTGCCGAACGGATTTCCGCCGTCCGGGAATATATGAAGTGTGAGGACGAGCCAAGCGACGACATCGGTGAGCATTGCTTTTCTCCCTACGACTGCGGTTTCTTCGGTTACTGCACCCGTCACCTGCCGGAGCGGAACGTCTTTCGTGTCGCGGGGCTGCGCAAATCGACGCGGTTTAGGTGCTATCGTGATGGAATCGTGTCCTTTGATGAACTATATGCCTCCGATAGGCTTTCTTCCGCGCAACGGGAACAGGTGGAGCATGAGCTTTTCCCCCAACCGCCACAAATTGATGTAGATCCCATCCGCGAATTTATGTCCGGGCTTTCCTACCCGCTCTATTTCCTCGATTTTGAATCCTTCCAACCGGCAATCCCGCTCTTTGACTGTTCGCACCCTTATGAGCAGATTGTCTTTCAGTATTCGCTGCATTATATCGAGCAGGAGGGCGGCGAACTGCGCCACAAGGAATTTCTGGCCTATCCCGGTGAAGATCCCCGCCGGGCACTTGCAGAGCAGCTCTGTGCGGATATCCCGCTCGACGTCTGCACTACTGCCTATAACATGGGGTTTGAAAAGGGACGCATCAGGGAACTTACCAACCTTTATCCCGACCTGCGCGAACATTTGTTGAATATCCACGGCCATATTCGGGACTTGATGATTCCGTTCCAGAAAAAATGGTACTATTGCCGTGCTATGCAGGGCTCCTACTCGATCAAATACGTTCTGCCCGCCCTGTTTCCGAACGACCCGTCGCTTGATTACCACAATCTTGAGGGAGTTCACAACGGCGGAGAGGCGTCTGATACCTTCGCACGGATGGCCTCCATGTCCCCGGAGGAGCTTGAAACAGCGCGTGCAAACCTGCTGCGGTACTGCGGGCTTGACACCTACGCAATGGTAAAAGTCTGGGAAAAATTGAAATCAATATAATCCTTGCATCCAATGATCGAAGAGGAGAAAGAATCATGGATAATTTTGAACCAAAAAAATTAGCGCTGCTGCGCATTTGGCAGATCCTTTGGGAGGACAGTGACTATAACCATCCTTTGACGCAGGAAGAAATTGCCGAGCATCTGCATAAGGATTACGGAATTGTCCTGGAGCGCAAGGCGATCAGCCGAAATCTCTCCCTTCTCCGGGAAGCCGGCGTAGAAATTGAATCTTCCAGAGAAGGGAGCTATCTCGACTACCGGGATTTTGAGGACTCAGAGCTTCATCTGCTGATTGACGGCGTGTTGTGCAGCAAGCACATCACCGCCAAGCATTCGGCAGATCTTATTGACAGACTGTGCAAGCTTTCAAACAAGTATTTTCGTTCCCACGTCAAAAATATTTATTCCGTCGGGGATTGGAGTAAAATCGAAAATCCGGCGCTGTTTTACAACATTGAGCTGATCGACACGGCAATCGAGCAAAAATGCCGCATCTGTTATGATTACAACAAAATCGGAATTGACAAGAAGCTGCATAAATCCTCCTATCAAGTGGTGACGCCCTACCAGATGCTGCTGCACAACCAGCGGTATTATATGATGGCATACAGCGAATATTGGGGAAACATGGTTTTTCACCGACTGGACCGCATCACCAATATGCGTTTGACCGAGGGAAAAGCCACACCGCTGTCCGCAGTCCCCGGATACGAAAACGGACTGGATTACAAAAAGCTTGCTTCCTCCATGCCGTATATGTATTCGGACGAGCCGGAGCGTATCACATTCCTTGCGGACGCCGGAATCGTCGATCAAATTGTAGACTGGTTTGGCAATGACATTCGGTTCGCAAAATGCCCGGATGAAGGAAAGGTTGAGGCGACCGTCACCGCCAGCCCCAACGCGATGGTGCATTGGGCGACGCAGTATGCAGGTTATGTGACAGTAACCTCTCCACAAACACTCGTTGACCAAATAAAAAACCGTTTGCGTAAAGCCGGAGAAAAATACGGCATTTTATAGGACTCATTATGGGGATGACTCCCATAATAATATAAAAATTAAAAAAGAAAGAAGGCATAAATATATGTCAGTATGGAGAATTCAAACAAACACCGGCAAGGGAAAAATAGCGGATTATTGTATCAGCAACAACGTTGCCGCACTCGGATGGAGCTTAACTCAAACAAGCCTTTCTGAATTAAACGGATTAACCTTTGAAAAATATGAAGAATTCGCCGAAAAAGAAGAATATAAATTGGATTCTGTAAATGCACTTGCGAAAGAAATACAATCCAACGATTTGATTTGGATGAGAAAAAGCGGCAAATACTATTTGGCAAGGGTTACAAATGAATCTCATTGGCAATATAACAATAGTGAGGAGGCGAAATCGCATGACGCCTGTAATCAACGAACTGACATAAAATGGATCGAAATCGGAGATGAAAGTGATGTGCCGGGTGCTTTAACGACTGCTTTTATTCGCGGCAAAACATTGCAGCAAATCAAAATGCCGGGGATTTTTGAATACAGTAAATTGATTTATGATAAAAAAAGCGATGACAATTTCAAATATGGCAGTTCAATCAAACTGGACGAAGATTGTTTTTACTCATTGATTTCCCCAAGCGACTGTGAGGATTTACTGTATGTTTACTCCTATAAAATCAGCAATTATCGCTATGTTTGTATTCCTTCTACAAACAAGATAGCGACGCAAACGTATGAGTTTGTCGCCATTGACAGAGAAACAGGGAAACATATTTATTATCAGGTAAAAAACGGAGACGTTGATTTAAATGCGGATGATTACTATAAACTTATTGAAAACTCAAACTCGGACGAGGTTTATCTGCTGACAACACGCGGAAAAGTTATAGATGCGGGAAAATATGATCGAATCCATATCGTCGATCCTACAACTCTTTTTGAGTTCTGCTGTAACGATGAAAACGAAAATATCATTCCCCCTAACATACGATATTGGATAGAATTTGCCGGCGGATACAATATTCTAAACGGCAAGAAAGGGATTATGCTTGATGTTAACGATGACGATTGTGAAAAATATATGTTTGAACATCATGTTGTTGCCGCATGGGGAAACTCAAAGCGGTATGTTGATTCCTTTAACAAAGGCGACTACGTATTTTATTATAAAAAGGGATATGGAATCATTGCAATCGGCGAAATAAACGGCAAAGAACCTATCGAAATTGAGAACGGAAAACAGTACCCTGTTCAGATGATTTTAGACCCCGAAAAAACGAAAGACGGAGAGTATATCTCCCTGTATCCTTCTGATATTAAAAGCATTCTGAAAAAAACGTTTTATTTTGCTTCCACGCAAAAAAGACCCTTCCTTGACCAAAAGGAAAGCGAACTGCTAATCAGTCGTTTGAAAACCTTAAAAAATTCATAAAGCAAAGAAAAAGCATTTCATCGCAATTTATCTCAGTGGAAATATAAAATAGTCCACCATTGTTCAAGAACCCGGCTTTCGGATTAAAACAATCCGAAAGCCGGGTTCTTTTCTGCCTTTTCAGTTTTTCACGTCAACCCAGTCAGAAGATGCGGATGACGAGTTTGTGTCGTCGTTTTTCGGTTCGGAGTATCCACCCAGCTCCAGGTCTTTATTATAGACACACCTAAGATTATTGTTTCGTTTACGCAAACTTAATTTCTCTAACAGAAAAGCGCAGCGCCGCGGCTTTTGCTTCATCAGAAGCTGTTGATCCCAAATTTTTTCTCAGTGCAGGCGAGCTCGGTATAATTTCCGCACAGTCTGATTCAATCCAAATGTCTTTGGAGTTAAGTAAATCCACTCCGTTCAAGGTATCATCATTTATGTTCATGGCCCAAGCCGCAACACATGGCCCTTCGACATAGGAATCAACCTTTCGAATTAAAACGCCCTCGCCTACATTCTGTTTGTTGGCAACGATATCAATACGAACTCCGCCGGTTCTATCCACCTTGGCGATATACAAATGTCCGCCTGCTTTGCTTTGAACGGTTCCACCATTCTCTTTTTCCCTGCTGTTATCAGTGAGACCGTTATCCTCATCACAGTCTCGATATGCCTCTGTTACCATAATGCGACCACGAACAACAAACTCTCCATTCTCATCCTCAGAACGGTGACAGATAATTTTTCCTAATAGCCACGGAGCTAAGGCTTCCGCCGGTACGGTAAATAACTCGCGATGTTTTTCTGTATATTTCATTTTCTATTCTGCTCCCTTCAGGCATCTTTTTTATTATTGTATCACACAATCATGTCAAAATCTACATTTCTACTCTACTTCGTTCACTGCAATCAGTATACGACAAGTAATGTACCGTTTTTGGTGCTTTTATTGTTGTATACTGAGCATAAAGCGAACGGGGGTCTGCAATATTGATATTCATTCAATCAAAATCTGCACGCTGCTCATGTGTTTCTTTCTTTTGCTTACGGCGTGCGGAAAAGAAAGCACTGCTTCAACCAAAAGATTTCGTCAAGGATGGCGTGTCACATGGAAAAGAAGCCGTCGGAACGGTTTGACCAGCTGTCCCTCTTTTTTGAACTCGAAAAGCTGCGCGGCGAAGAACTCAGCTCCGATAAACTTGCTGATCTTATCAATGAACTGCAAGCGCTGAAACGAAAGCAGGACAAAATCGAGGCAGATCAGAATCGCAAAACCGCCGAAGCCGAGAAGAATCGCCGGGAGCAGGAAGAAAAGGAACGCCTGGAGGCGCAAATTCGGGAAGTTACCTGCATGGATCTGCCGCCGGACTTGGAAAATGCCTTTTATTCCGACTCTCGCACAAGCGGCGTTCATGCGGGAAGCGCCGCCGATGCGCTGGTGATGAGCCTTGCAACACTCGGCAAGGTTGATATTGAATACATCGCCTCGATTACCAGCCTTTCCTACAAGAAAGTCATCGGCGCCCTGCGCGGCTCAATCTATCAAAATCCCGACACCTGGGACGAATGCTTTTATAAGGGATGGGAAACCTCCGACGAATACCTGTCCGGAAACTTAATGCGCAAATGGAAGGCTGCAAAGGAAGCCAATGCGAAGTACAACGGATATTTTACCGAGAACGTAAAAGCAATTGAGGCCGTGCTGCCGCCGGCAGTCGCTACGAAAGATATTTATGTGACGCTTGGCTCACCATGGGTGCCGACCGACATCATCGACACTTCATAGAGCATCTCTTCAAAAATAAATATGAATATTGGTATAACGGTGAAAATGTTTATGCCGTAAAGCACGATGCCATCACAGGAACCTGGGAGATACCGAGCGCGACGGCGCGGATATTGAGAACATGGTGCTGAACTATGCCGAGGTACGGACAGTATATCAAATCTCTGCCAATCCCCATAACGACTGCCGAAAAGAGCGCCGAGGCGGCGTCACGCGGAGACATTCGAAAAAGGCTTTTTACCGCGATTCGGGAAAACGAGCTGATAACCGCTGAAAGCAAACTCATGGAATACCGGGGTTTCGATATCATTTTGCCTGCCAATATGAAAAAAGAAAAGCGCTTTATTTGGCAGCAACGAGCCGGACGGTATTATGTGGAGTTGGGCGATACGGAAGTCGGCGGGCTCATTCGTCTTGCGCGACGTATGGGTCAAACGGTTAGAGGATGCCTGCGAGGCGATGAAAAGCCGCGAAGCGGTCGAAGGGCGCACACTGCTCCCGGCGTTTGCCAAGCGGTTTTTAAAGGAACTGCACCCGTCGCAGACCGACTGGCGGACAATCCTGAACGCCTTCGTTCAGGAGGAGATTACGCCTCCCTGGGGCAAGGTCGCCAAAATATCCGTATCGTGACAGCTTTGCAATGTTACTATTTCTCACGCTGCTGAAAAGTTAGTCTCTAAAATGAGTATCTTGGCAAAAAGCAGGGCGGTCTCTTTATAGAGAAGCCGCCCACAAATTAATACTCGTAGTTGTATTTTAACCGTTTTCTTGCAAAATAGCTATATTATGATAGAATGTTCCGTATACCAAATTTGATAAACTCGCTAATTTGATTTATACAAATCAACAGGCAGAAATTCAATTCCTCTTGAAAACATTTCCATAACAATCTGTAAAAATTTATATTCGTTTTCCTCTTTTAGTGTTCTGTTAAAGCCTTTTGATTTTAATTCATACATTTTCTTTTTTACTGCTTTTTTACTTTCAAGTACAGTAGAATCCAGTGCGTCGCCATAAACCGTAAAATACGCAGAGTAAAATTCGACGGGGCAGTAAAGCTTATACCACGCAAGGCGAAGTGCTGCAACGGCATATTCAGCAGCGTATGCTTTAGGAAACATATATTTTATTTTATAGCAAGAATTAATATACCACTGCTCTATTCCGATTTCCTTCATCGCATCTTCATAAACCGATAATTTTTTATCAGCGTTACCTTTTCGCACAGCTTCCATAATATCAAAGCAATCTTCTTTAGTTAAAGGGGACTTGTGCCCTGTTTTCTTTTCATAATTGCTGCACTTATGTAAAAGATCAATCATAATATCCTCACGGCAAGCAATAACATCGGAAACAGTATTCATATCCTGATCAATAAGATTCTCCGCATTGTTTAACCATACATTAGTACCATGTGACAAGCCTAAAATTTTCACTAAATCAGTAAAGTTTTTAGGTTTTGTTTTTCTAAGCATTTCAATAAAAAAAGGAGTACCGAGTTCAGTTAACGCAAGAGTACCTGTTTCACAATTTATATCTTCTGCATCAATACCTAATGGTTTACAGGAAGTTAAAAGTTCATAAAGCTTTGGATCACACAAATCAACATCTGATATTTTTATCCCGGTAAATTCCTCTAAGTATTTATATAGAGTAGGAATACTGTGACCATGTTCTTCTATTTTAAAAAGTGTGTTTTTAAGAGAATTATTGTAGTTAAAATGGGTTGTATATTCCGCGTTAGCAAAATCGTTTGACGGATACTGAATAGGCGTAAAATCTTCAATTGTATGTCCATAAGGAACAATAACAAGTTTTCCCGGTTGCTGACCCGTTGTACGCTTAATACCCGTGCAACCTGCAACAAGACGCTCTGTTTCAGCTTTTGGAGTATCTAAAACATTTTGTTCATCAAGAAATTTCATAACATAGTCGTATACTGTTTTATCCGCCACAGTTCTTATTGTTCCTGCTTTAAGCACATATTCCATGCCGAACAATTTTTTTGTATAATTATGTGCGTGTAACTGATACTCATCTGAAAAAGCAAGAGCTATATCAGGTTCCTTATTTCCGTTAAATCCAAGAAGGGTTTCAAAAGGAATTTCGTGTCCGTCACGATTCATTAACGCGCCGCATATTGGGCAGTTTTTAATCGGCAAATCAAATCCCGAACCAACTGTTCCATCCAGTATAAATTCACTATGCTTGCAATTCTTACAATAGTAGTGCGGTGCAAGCGGATTAACATCTGTTATGCCGATAAGATAGGCAATAAACGAAGATGCTGTCAAGCCACGAGTAAATACAGAATAACCGTTTCTTTTACTTTCCTCAACAAGGCGCATAGCGACAACATAATGTATACTATAATTATGCTCTATAATTACGTTAAGCTCTGATTTTAACCTGTTTTCAACATATTCAGGCAGCGAATTGCCATAAATCTCTCTTGCTCGTTGTTCGCATTTTTCAATTAAATCTTTATCGGAATTTTCAATATGCGGATAGAATTTCCCTTTGGGAATCGGCGGAATATCATCCATAATCATATCAGCAATTTTATTAGGATTGTCAACAACAAATTCTTTTGCTCTGTCGCCTGCCCAAGCAAAATCACAGAGCATTTCATCTGTTGTTTTAAAATAAAGTGCCTGATTATCGGCATCATCAAAGCCTTTTGAAGCCGTAATGATTGCGTGAAATTTTGCGTCTTTTTCATCCAAATAATGCGCATTATCTGTTGCAACAACGGGCTTTCCGATTTTATCCGCAACGGCAATCACCTTTTTATTTACGGCTACATCACTGTTTGACTGAATTTCAATATAATCATAAAATGATGCTATTCTTCTAAGTTCTTCATCTATTTTTTCAAAAGCAACCGCTTTATAGAGTTCCCCTTGCCGGCACGCGGAACCGATAAGCAAGCTATCCCGTTTATCTTTAAGCAGAGACTTTGGAATAAGCGGACGATTTTTAAAAGTTTTGATATGAGAATGGCTTATGATTTCGTATAGATTTCTTCTGCCGTATTTCCGTTTATCATTTGGAATCGTTTCATCGAATGAAGTATCCTCTTTCACAAGAATAGTGATATGGCTATACTCCAAATCTTTGATTTTCATATTCATAAAATCAGGATATTTTTCATCGTCAACAAGATAGCCTTCCATGCCTAAAATAAGTTTTATTCCCGCTTTTTGAGCAGCCTTATACGCTTCAGGCAGTCCCTGAACAACGCCGTAGTCAGTTATCGCAACGGCTTTATGTCCCCATTGGGCGGCTCTATTTATAATTTCTGTCGGTGATGAAATGCCGTCCATTTCGGAATACTTTGAATGTATATGCAGTTCCACTCTTTTCTCCTGTGCTGTTTCTTTCCTTTCATATTTTTCAACAGACTCAATACCTAAAGGCGTTATTTCCCATTCATTTGAAAACTGATTTAAATCGTATTTTCCTTTTATTATAAATGTCTTTGTATTTTTCATTTTATGAACTATTGAATCAATAACTTCTTCATCATCAATTATTCTAATTGTTACCGAAGATGTGTAATCGGTTATATCAAAAGTTAAGACTTTATAATCTTCGCTTTTTGCATATCTAATTTCAAAATTAAAAATATCTCCCCAGACCGTTACAGTATAATGTTTCTTTAATTGCGTAATCGGAGTTGGTATTCCGTCAATTGCGTTGCCGTATATAACCTTTCTGCTGTCTGCATAAAGCGGCGTGTTTTCTATAAATTCTCTTTTAGAATTCTGTTTCGTATTATTCATATGTATTCTCTCCCTTTAATTCATTTAAAATGATAATTCCTCACCATCATTAAGCAACACCAATTTATCTTTCGGCAATAACTCTGAAAATTTTTCAGGCATTTCTCCGTGAATAGGGATAAGTCCTTTTTTCGGTTTGGCGGTATTATATAAATCAACTAAATCCTGCTCAGATGCGTGACCGCTTGTATGCAGAAATGTAAAATCATAATCTTTGAGAAAATCAGCGAGTTCTTTATTTTTTGTATCACCTTTAAGATATCCGCTCCACATGGAATAGATAATCTTACTTCTGCCTTTATACCTTTTCATCAGTTGTTCAAACATTTTGCCCTGACGGATAATCATACAAAATCCCTGCTTTTCCATAAGCTCATCCAGATTATGTCCATAGCTGTATATGTGAGCGAAATCATAGAATTTACTGTACTGCTTGTGACGGTTTCGCACCACCGCAAGTTGCAGCGCTTGGTAATCATCACAAATAAACAGCCGACCTTTTGGATTAGCGTGATAAAACGCGCCGATGCGGTCAATATTGGTGCTTGAGCAATACACAAAAACATATTTGTTTTCCTGCATAATTTTTCTTGCTTCATTTTGCAAATCTCGTTCAGTACATATTTTTGCGCCTTTTCTTGAAAGATTCGTTGCCTCGCATATAATATAATCAATAGAGGTTGCATACTTTTGCAGCATAAGCAGCGTTTTATTACCACGAAAACCGTGTAAACGAAAGTCCCCGGTGTATAATACTCGTTTGCCGTCTGCCTCAATGATAAACATATAAGAGTCAAAAGCGGAATGGTCAACCATCAACGGCGTAACCGTAATATCACCAACAGTTATCTTTTCTAATGGAGAAAAAGTTAAGATATTATCTATTCTTTCAATGATTTCACTTTTAGTACGCACCGCATAATTTTTATAAAGAGCTTTGGCGGTTTTGCCCATATAAATTGGAATTTCGGTTTTTACATCACGAAGTCTGCCAATATGATCTCCATGATAGTGAGTAAAGAAAAGAGCACTTACAGCGTTATCTGTTACAGTTAGACCTTTAACAGCCTTGTTCGGATTAGCTGTTGATGAATTTGGTAAATCAGCTCCAAAATCAATAAATACTTTTGAAGTGTCTGTGGAAATTTCAGTCACACATCCGCCTATCTGATGTGTTCCGCGATGAATAATAATTTTCATAACGAATACCTCTCTTTTATCAATTCATCTGTATTATATCGAAAGAAAACAAAAAATTCCACTTGTGCGATTAAAAGCTCTGTAATAGTCCTGTTTTTTGGACATAAAAAGAAGAAGTTGTAAAAACAGCCGAAATAAAAAACGACTGCAAGTCATCCAAAAGGATGGGCTTGCAGTCGTTTTTGCAATATAATTGGTTGAAATTTAAATATCTATTTATATTCTGTTACTGTAAAACCAAAATTCAAACAATAAATTTTTACATTCAATTTTTTTATTAAATTATAAAGATTAGAATTTTCTTTATCCGCGCAGGCTTTTTCATATTCCCTATAAGCATAAGAATCT
Organism: uncultured Clostridia bacterium; assembly: GCA_947631705.1. Taxonomy (GTDB): domain Bacteria; phylum Bacillota; class Clostridia; order Oscillospirales; family Acutalibacteraceae; genus Eubacterium_R. The sequence continues at coordinate 2,112 of CANRMJ010000048.1, read as the reverse complement.
TTAAAAATAAGCACTGCTTTTTCTATATTGGAATTGGGATCCACATCAGCATAACTGTTTTTTAATTTTTTATCACAAACAATTTTTGAATATGTATAAATCTCTAAAAGCGCTCTTAACAAAGTTTCTTCACTATCAGGTCTCTTCAGTTCCAAAAGCGTGAGAACTTTTTTTGAACGATCATATGCAAGTAAATCAATTTTACCTATTCCTTTATCAGTTTGCTTGCTTTTTAAGGGAATTTGGTAATCTATAATTTCACCAAAACTAAGATGATCTTTTCTGTTAAATAAATCCAATGCAATCCGTTCTTCAAGACGGTTTGAACTTTCGTTTTTAGTCTTTCCCGTGTGATTTACATTATAATTTTCACGATTAATTTGAATAATTTCATCTAATTTTTTTAGATTTTTTTCTTTTAATATTTCTTTTGCAAATGTGTTTTCTCTTGTTTTTGAACAGGCAGGTGACTTATACCAAAATTTAGCTTCTTTAGAAATTTCCGATTGTACTATTTCTTCTATTTTTGTTCGCATTATTTATAACAATCCTTTCTATATTTAAATTATTTTTTGAGTTGAGTATCCAAATATAAACTTGAAAACGCTCCCAAAATATCAATTGCATAATCAAAATATCATACAATTAAATTATTGTCAATATCTCTGTTATTAATAGTCCAAAAAATGTCACGATGATATTTTTAAATTTTCCTGTATAAAAATCTAATTAGTATTATATCATCTTCATTATAATATCCAACTTGTGCTCGTGAAGATATAATTATATGATACTAAATCATAACCACCCGTTGTTTGCAATAGCAGGTGGTTGCCTTTCTTGCAAACAACGAAGAAAAAATGCGCTGGGATTTTATAATCTCAACGCTTTTTTCTAATTTACTTTATACTATACAAAACCTTATTTTTCATTTGTTGTGTATTAAGCAAGCCTAAATCTGCAAATTTTATAACAAAGCTTCGTACAGTGGCAAACGCGGCATCGCCGAAATCCTTTTCAAGCTGTTTTGTTGTAAACGTGTCACCGGCATAAGCGGACAAAACAAACTGCCAAAGCCTTGCCTCTTTTTCCGTTATCTTGCCTCCTGCAAGTACAGAATTATATTTTTCAAGTGTATTAGGTTTTATCGCGTCATCTGTCATTTTTTCATATACATTTTGGATGAAATACAGCAGAAACGGCGTTACGTCTATAACACCTGATAGCTTTGAATTATCTTCAATGAGGGAGTATGCGTTATAGTACTTTTTTCTGCTCTTTTCAATATAGCTTGAAAATGGTACAAACAACGTGCTTTCATACCCCTTTTGAATTAAAAACCACATATGAATAAGACGAGCCATTCGACCGTTGCCATCAAAGTACGGATGCAAATATGCAATATAAAAATGCAGTATTGTGGCTTTAAGCAAATCATTTATGTTGTCCTTCGCATTTGCAAATTTCACAAATGTTTTCATATATTCAGGAAGTTTGCTAAAGTCAATGCCGCTATGCTCAATCTTATCGCTCATAACAAAAACTGTATCATGGCGGTAATAATTACTCCCCTTAAGCTTATTATCATCGTCAAGAAAATTGCCAATTGCCATCATATACAGCTTATATATGTTTTCCTCTGTAATTTTATTTTCTCTCTTGCTAATAAATTCAAAGCCTTGCTTTAAACCATAAATTCTGTTTTCTTCCTCATCCTTCGGTGCAAGTCCTTTCATAATATTGCGAACACTGTCTCTGTTAAAATCAATGCTTTCAATTGCAGATGTAGCAACAATTTCTTCTTCAAGAGCTTTTGTTCCGTAGGCGGAGTTTTGAGAAGTGTAAAGAAGTTTTACAGCATCTAAATTAACTCCCGTGCAAGAGTTGAGATAGACAAGATTATTACCTTTGAAATCCATAATAGGCAATGCTTCATAATATGATGATTTCAGAACCGAAACAAATTCATTAAAATCATCGGCATATTTATATTTTAACTTTTTGAAATCTACTAAATGCTTGTCTGAAAGCATTTCCGAAAACTTAATTGCGTCCATCCGATCACCTTTATGATACTAATTGATATCATTTTGTATCATTATAAATATAAAT